>CADCQV010000170.1 GCA_902803625.1 uncultured Lachnospiraceae bacterium | reverse complement strand
TTTCGTATCTGCAGGAGCCTTTGCAGGAGCCTCTGCGGGTTCTGCAGGCATTGCAGCTTCACTGATATTTCCGCCCTCGATACCCTTGCGGCGTCCGATTATGTAGGTAAGGATGAAGGGTACAAAAACTGCGATCACCATACAAAGGAAGAACTGGGGTATGAAAGCGGGCTGAATGGAAAGTATGCCGGGAAGTCCGCCCACACCTATAGCACTGGCCGTTACGCCGGTAGCGGTGCTTACAACGGCTGCTATGCAGGAGCCGGTCATACCGCAGATAAAGGGGAATACATACTTAAGGTTTACACCGAACATAGCGGGCTCGGTTACTCCGAGATAACAGGAAATGCAGGAAGGGATATTAAGCTCCTTTGCCTTTAAGTCGTTTTTCTGGAGAAGTATCATTCCGAGAACCGCAGATCCCTGTGCAATATTTGAAAGGGCGATCATAGGCCAGAGCATGGTTCCGCCGTAGTCAGCTATCAGCTGAAGATCTATGGCATTACTCATATGATGGAGACCTGTGATAACAAGGGGTGCATAGAAGAAGCCGAAGACTGCTCCGAATATGACGCGGAAGGAGCCGCTGATACCGGCGTAAACAACCGCTGAGATCCAGGAGCCTATGGTCCATCCGATAGGTCCTAAGATAAAGTGCGCCGCCATTACCGAAAACAGGAGACTGAAAAAAGGAACCAGGATCATCTGTACGATCTGGGGTATCACCTTCTTAAAGAAGCGTTCCAGATAAGCAAGGGTAAAGGCTGCCAGCATTGCTGGAAGAACCTGTGCCTGATAGCCTATCATATTTACCTTTATGAAGCCGAAATCCCACTGATTGATCGTTCCGTCGGCAAGGGCAGCGGCAACGCCGTAGGCATTTGTAAGCTGTCCCGAAACAAGGGTGAGACCGAGGATTATACCGAGCATTTCCGTGCCGCCCATCTTTTTCATAATGGTCCAGCATATTCCGACAGGGATGCCGACATGGAATACTGCTTCACCTATAAGCCAAAGGAAGTGGTCGACTCCGGCCCAGAACTGGCTCTGGCTTACCAGGGTCGCTCCGTTGAAAACAGCCATGGAGTCTATGACATTACGGAAGCCGAGGATCAAACCGCCGACAACGATAGCGGGAATAAGGGGAGCGAAGATCTCCGCAATGGAGGTCATCAGACGCTGCACGATATTCTGATTCTGTTTTGAAGCACTCTTTACTTCATTCTTTGATACACCGGAAACACCGGAAACAGAGGTGAAGTCGTCATAGAAATCCGCGACCTCATTTCCTATGATTACCTGAAACTGCCCGGCCTGGGTAAAAGTACCCTTGACACTGGGTATGGCTTCGATCCGGCCGATATCAGCCTTTTTCGGATCCTTTAAGACAAAACGCATACGCGTAATACAGTGGGAGACAGCGACGATGTTTTCACTGCCGCTTATCGCCTCCAGAAGCTCTTTTGCATCATCAATGAATTTTCCCATAGATAAACCCTCCGTAAGAAACAGCCTGTATAAACTGGATACAACTTGTATAAACAAGTCTCAAGACAGCTTCATCATAGCTTGTATATACAAGCATGTCAATAAAGCTGCGCACGAAAAAAAGCACAAATCGAAGGGACTCGATTTGTGCAAAAATACAAGAGAGTACGGGGGAAGATCCTTCGTCGCTAACGCTCCTCAGGATGACATTGGAGGCAGCCGCCCGGGAAGACATTGGAGGCAGCCGCCCGGGATGACATTGAAGGCAGCCGCTCGGGATGACATTGGAGGCAGCCGCCCGGGAAGACATTGGAGGCAGCCGCTCGGGAAGACATTGGTTTAGGACTTCCGGCGGTGGGAGAGCTGATAAAAGACGAAGCGGTCGGGACGGTGCCTGGAGATCGTGTATTCAAACTGTATGCCCTCTTTATTGAAGGTCTGGTTTTCAACCACGGCAAGGCAGTTATAGCCATTCAGATCAAGATATTTCCTGTCAAGCGCAGTGGCTTTTTCCACGGCGTATTTCCTGCGGGTGGTCATAATGACCTCACCGAGGTTATGCTCCAAATAATCGTATACGGAGCTTTCAGCGATCTCCTCCGTAAGGTCATGTACAATGTCCTTCAGGAAATAATTGTGGTCGATGATCTGCGCCTCCCCGTCAAGGTAGCGGACCCTCTGCACAAGGTAGAGGCTGCTTCCCTCTTCGAAGCCGGTTTTTTTCGACAGCTCGCTGTCTGCAGTGATCTCGGAAAAACGGATGACCTTTGTTTTCAGGGAAAGACTGTTTCTCTGTGCCGCTTCCTTCATGCTCTCCACTCCCTCTATGGAGAAAAGAGCCTGGTCCTGATTTCTGTATAAAACAAGGGCACCCTTTCCGTGGACGATCTGTACATAGCCCTCGTCGGAGAGCACCTTCACCGCACGTCTTACCGTATTTCTGGAGCAGTTATGCTTTTCGGTAAGCCTGTTCTCTGATGGCAGCATTTCACCGAAAGCATATTTCCCGGATTCGATCTCTTTTCTTAATTTTTTCAGGATGGTATCATATTTTATTGCGGGCATAATTACCTTTCCATTTGGACTTTTGGTGCTTGTATTATTATATTATATGATTCGGACGCCAAAAGTCACATTTTGATTAAATACGGATTGTTCCGTGCTACGCACTCCCACAATCCTACCCCACACTCGCA
>CADCQV010000169.1 GCA_902803625.1 uncultured Lachnospiraceae bacterium | reverse complement strand
ATGGTAAAGCCGGAGCTGGCAGGAGGCTGTCTTCTTGATCTCACGGTATATACTCTGAATTTCTCAAGCATGATCCTCGGTAATGATATAAAGAGGATAGAGGCAGCCATGGTACCTACGGATACCGGAGTCGACGGACAGGATACGGTAATGCTGGAATACCGTAACGGAGTGATGGCCAGTATGTTTACCACCATGTACGCACTGACGGACCGCAGCGGGCTTATCTGCGGGACAGACGGCTTTATCAATGTCCGAAACATCAATAATCCTGAACGTATTACGGTTTATGAACCCGACAGAACCGAGTACAGAGTAAGGAAGGATATTGAGGTTCCGGAGCAGATCACCGGATATGAATATGAGGTGCTTTCGTGCAAGAGGGCTATTGAAAACGGCAGCATAGAATGTGAAGAGATGCCGCACAGCGAAACGATCACCATTATGAAGCAGATGGATGAAATAAGGAAACAGTTCGGCATAGTATTTCCTTTTGAATAGAGGAGGTCATCCGGCTGCTCCGGGAGCTGTTTTCTTCTTCGCAAGCTGCAGAACTACTCCTGCCGCAATAAACCCTAGACCGAGGGCATCCGTAAGGACTCCCGGGTAGACCATCAAAAGTCCGCCGCAGATCAGAAGGGCGCGGTCAATGATACCCATATTGGTGAGGAGATATCCCTCCAGCGCAGATGCGATACCGACTATGCCCACAAGAGAGGTGGCATATATTATCACTACGTTAAGTGCAGTGGTGTCGATAAGCAGCATTTCCGGGCTGAAGCAGAATACATAGGGGATCAGGAAGGCAGCGATAGCCATTTTTGTCGCATTGAAGGCTGTCCGCATAGGAATGGATCTTGCTATGGCACTCCCGGCATAGGCTGCAAGGGCCACGGGAGGAGTGATATCAGCGACTATACCGAAGTAGAAAACGAAAAAGTGTGCCGCAAGTATAGGAACGCCCATACGTGTCAGGATAGGTGCACAGGTTGCCGCCATGATACAGTAGGTGGCCGTTGTGGGGACACCCATACCAAGAATGATGCAGCACAGCATAGTAAGAAAGAGCGCGATAAAAAGCTTATCTCCGGCCACTGCCACGATGGCATTTATCATTTCATTGGCAAGTCCGGTCATGGTGATCGTACCCGAGATCACTCCGGCTACTCCGCAGGCCGCGCCGACGGTGATAGTTCCCTTTCCTCCGGCTTCGAGAGATTCAAGGAATTTCTTCAGTGTAAAGCAGTTTGCCGTCTCATCTTTTTTTCCCAGAAGTGTCCCAATAAATGCTCCGTTTTCTCCCTTATTTTTCAGCGAAAGATAGGCCTCCCTGTAGCTTCCGCTCAGGATGCCGTCCACTATGCCGGCAAGCATCGCTACGACAATGGACAGAGCTGCTGCCCTTTGCATGGTCATCATATTGTTTGAAACCCAGATGACGAGAAGGATAAGTGGTGAGAGAAGATAGATTTTTTTCAATAGCTTTGTAAACCTGGGAAGATTTTCCGCAGGGATACCGGAGAGCCCGTATTTTTTCGCTTCCAGATGAACAGCTATGAAAATGCCGGTGAAATACAATGCGGCCGGGAAAATGGCTCTCACAAGTATATCGGAGTATGGAACGCCTATGATATCAGACATAAGGAAGGCTGCAGCACCCATTATCGGGGGCATGATCTGTCCGCCGGTGGACGCGGCCGCTTCCACGGCTCCCGCAAATTCAGATTTATAGCCGGTCTCCTTCATCATCGGTATCGTAACCGAACCGGTGGTAACGGTATTACCCACGGAGGAGCCGCTGACCATTCCGCAAAGAGCGGAGGAGATAACGGCTACCTTTGCAGGTCCGCCTGCGAAACGGCCGGCAATACAGTTTGCTATATTGATGAAGAGCTCCGAAATACCGGTGCGTTCCAGGAAGGCGCCAAAGATAATGAAAACGACTATGTATTTCGAGCATACGTTTATGGGCGTGGACAGTATCCCCGTTTTATCGTAAAACAGATTCCGTACAAGATAGCGGAGTCTTCCCACAAAGGACGGATTTGTCAGACCGTAGCACAGGGCATAGATGATAAAAAACAGGGCAACGATCAGGATAGGCCAGCCGACACTTCGCCTGGTGACCTCCAGGAGAGCAGCTATACCGACCACGGCTATGATGATCTGATAAGGTTCAAATCTCGTTCCCTGCTGAATGATCTGTTCCGCATTAAAGGTGTAGTACAGAAAAGCACCGGTTCCAAGGATCATAGCTATAACATCATACCAGGGTATGTGATTTTCCCTGTGATTGTTCTTTTCCGCGGGGTAATACAAAAATCCCATCAGCACAATGATACCCATAAAGGATGTCAGACGGATCTCTTCAAGAAAGGTTGAAAAAAGGGTTACCCAGATACAGAACAGCGAAAAACCTATAAGAAGGGCTTTTACAAGTATGGCCGGCTTTCCTGTCCAGATACGGACATTGGATTCCCGGTCATATTTTTTCATGACCGCCTCAAAATCCTCCTGATCCAGCTCATATTTCTTCTTATCATCGATATGGTCACTCATAATCTCTCCTTATTTACTCCAGCGTTTCAACATTGATGCCGTGCTCTGCGTAATATCTGGCGGCTCCGGTGTGGAACGGAACGGTTATCCCTGATGTGGCATTTTCAACCGAAAGCTCTTCTCCCTTGGCGTTCTCTTTTTCGATCTCCTCCGTATGATCAAAGACAGCAGCCGTGAGGCTGTATACGACATCTTCATCAAGATCGGCATCAACTACAAGGGTTGCCTTGATGGTTATGGTATCGATCTTTTCGTCTTGGCCGGGATAGGTTCCGGCAGGTATCTCCATTGGTGCGTAGAAGGGACTGTTTCCCATGATCTGCTCACGCAGCTCCCCGTCAATGGGGATCAGGAAAACACCGTTTGTGGTGGCCAGCTCCGTGATAGCGGATGTGGGAGCGCCGGCCACGATAAAGGCCGCGTCGATCTGTCCGTCCTTCAGTGCTTCCTTACTGTCGTCAAAGCTCTGATACTGGGGATTGATGTCGTCGACCGTTAGTCCCGCTCCCTCAAGGACATCTATAGCGTTGAAGTACACACCGGAACCCGGAGCGCCGATGGAAACACTTTTTCCCTTCAGATCGCTTACGGATCTGATATCTTTTTTCATTGTGATCAGCTGTACCGTCTCGGCATACAATGCCCCGAGCACACGGAAATCCCTGCAGGGACCGTCGGCCTCAAAGGATCTGCTGCCATCCCAGGCATAATTCATTACATCCGACTGGGTAAAACCGATCTGATAATCGCCGTCTCCTATACTCTGGATATTAGCCTTTGATGCAGCTGTGGAAACCGCGGTAACACTGTAATCCGTGTAATTCTTCATATACTGGGCGAGGACTCCGCCAAAGGCATAATATGTTCCGGAGGTTCCGCCGGTTCCCATCATCATGCGCTGTGAACCGCAGCCGGAGAGGATGATAATGAAGGCGGAAATAAGCAGACAGCAGGCTTTCCGCCACGGTCGTTTATCCTGGGTCTTTTTTTTGCTCTTCTTCCTCCGTAAAACCATCCGTTCAATCCTCCTTCAATAAAGCAAGAACCATTTCAGCGCAGGCTGCGATACTTATCTTTCCCGTGTCAAAGCAGAATGTATAATTTGCCGCATCGGAGATATCACATCCCGTATACTGTTTATAAAATGTCCTGCGCTGGCTGTCGCGCTTTTCAATAAATTTTTCTGTCTGCATCCCGCCATTTTCCGAAAGCTCTTCAGCGCGCTGAAGCCTCATTTTCAGAGGAGCATGCAGGTAGATGCTTATGCTGTCGATCCCGGATCCTGCAAGTATCCTGTCTGCGCATCGTCCCACTATGATGCACGGTTCATCAGCAAGCTTCAGGATAAGCTTTTTTTCAGCTTCAAAGATCGCATCATGGGAACTCTTATATGAGACTGTACCGTTAAAGAGGTTCTTTATCACCTTGGAGGATCTGCTTAGCTCTTCACCCTCACGCTCTACATCCTCTTCATCAAATCCGCTTTCTTCAACGGTCTTTTTTACAAAATCCCTGTCATAATAAGGTATTCCGAGTTTTTCCGACAAAATGGCCGCAAGACTCCTTCCTCCTGCGCCATATTCCCTGTTTATTGTGATAACCGGTATTCTATTCTCCTTCATAGCCTGTCCCTCCCGTGCAGGAATGCACCTATAGATAATAACAGTTATTTACTAATATTGGAAGTGTATAGAGGGGGTTAAAATGTTATAATATGATTAAAGCGCCAAAAGTAATTGTCACCACACAAGCTTGCTTGTGGTGGGGACAAGAACTTTGGGCGCACCCCTACACGAGCAT
>CADCQV010000168.1 GCA_902803625.1 uncultured Lachnospiraceae bacterium | reverse complement strand
TTGTACCGCACCGAAGCAGAAGCGGTAACGGAGGTCCCTCCGGAGTGCTTTATCCCCAGGCCAAAGGTTTCTTCAACCGTGGTGCACTTAAAAGTCAGGAAGGAGCCGCCGGTAAGTGTGGCAGATGAGAAGCTTCTTTTCGATATCATAAGAGCCTCATTTAATCAGCGCAGGAAAACTCTTGCAAACGGGCTGAAAAATTATCCCGGGATCACCTGTTCCCCGGAAAAAATCGTCAAAGCCATTGAGCTTCTCGGAAAGGGAACGACTGTAAGAGGAGAACAGCTTTCTCTGGAGGAATTCGCAAGGTTGTCGGATTTACTGGGAAAGTGATATACTTTGTTTTGTGCGGGTGAGCCGTGCATATAAAGGAGAATTTATGGAGGGAGATATAAAATGTCAAAATTCAAGGTAAGGACGCAGCTTCTCATTATGTCGCTGGTACCGCTTATCATTATGGGAGCGGTGCTTCTTATTATCAGCTACAGATCCATTACGGATAAGGCGATGGAGGATGCGGGTCTCCAGAATATGCTCACATGCCGCCGGATAGAAGCGGAGTTTTCCGGAACTCTGGATGAAAACTTTGCTGCAATAGATGCCGTGGCAGCGTCTCCGGAGGTAAAAATGTTCCTGTCCGGAGAGAATTTTGAAGGACTGGAGGAGGATATCATTTACTACATGAACGTGGTGAATGATCACTTTGGTGACGGAAATGTCATCGCGGTATCCGATACTACGGGACAGCAGCTTTTCAGGACAAAGGGAGACTGTGTGAATGTGGCGGAAAGGGATTATTTTAAGGAGGCGATGGCAGGAAAACACTTTGCTTCCGATATGATAGTCAGCAAGTCCAGCGGCAGCCGCATAATGACCTTGTCGACACCAATATATAACGGCGACGGAACGGCCGTCATCGGTATTGTTCAGAGGAATGTGGATCTGGAGTATCTGCATGATTTCCTGGCAGGCGCCACGTCAGATGGCTTCCTGGCGGACAGTAAGGGTATAGTAGCCGCACACTCCCAGTATTCGATCGAACCGGGGGATGAGGACGACAGGAGCAAGTCCCAGTTTATGACCTCCGGGCTGGATGAGGGTACATACACCGCCGATACAGGCAGGGGATATACTGCTATGATGGCATATATGAAGGAGCCCGTATCCGGATGGAGGGTAGTCAACGCCATTAATCTGAAGGATGCTACGGCACATGCGAGATCCAGCGCCATTGTGATCGCAGTTATCGGAGCTGTTCTTATCATACTTGCGGTGATCGTTGTCCTTGTCACTGCGCAGTCCTTTGTGAGGCCGATAAACGCGATCAATAAGAGCCTTTCTGCCTTTGCAGAGGGTGAGTTTAAGGAGATCAGGGGATATGCCGGACGAAGGGACGAATTCGGAAATATCGTTGATAATACGAACCGTGTCCTGGATCATGTCAGGGGAGTGGTGACGGATCTGAAAAACGCTATGAATTCCTTAAGCGAGTCGTCCCAGGCTCTAGCGGAAACTGCCGGACAGATAAGCCAGACCACCGATGATGTGTCTGAAGCGGTTCAGGAGGTTGCAAAGGGCGCTACCGAGCAGGCAGATACTATACAGAGAGCAACGGAAAATATCGGAACACTTTCCGATGCCATACAGAATGTTGCCAATAATGCCGAGACTCTTGCGTCGACAGCATCATCAATGAACGACTCCAGTACCTCTTCCGCAGATGCACTGACCAGGCTCTCTACAAATATGGACAATATGAGTGCCGCAATGCAGGAGATCACGGATGGAATGAATGCTACAAATGCGGCGGTTCACGCGGTTAATGAAAGGGTTGACGGCATAACCTCCATTGCTTCGCAGACAAACCTTCTCGCCCTCAATGCTTCCATCGAAGCTGCAAGAGCGGGAGAAGCAGGCCGCGGCTTTGCGGTTGTGGCTGAGGAGATAGGGAAGCTTGCCACAGAGTCCGCCCAGACTGCGGAGGAGATAAGGAGCGAGATGTCAAAGCTCCTTAGCCAGTCCCAAAACGCTATTACCAAGACCGGAGAGGTTACGGAGATCGGAAACAGCGTAAACGAGGTTCTCCATAACACGGTCAATACGATAAATGAGCTGATAAACGGCGTGGGATCCACTGTTGACGGGGTATCCACCATTTCCGGACTTTCTGAGGAAAGTGCCGCCAGCAAGACCATAATCGTGGATGCTATGGATTCACTTTCCGCTATATCACAGGAGAATGCAGCATCTACGGAGGAGACCAGCGCATCCATGCAGGAGCTGAATGCAACGGTCAATGTTCTTTCGCAGTCTGCAGCTGATCTTAATGACCTGGCAAAGAAGCTGGAAGACGATCTGGAATTCTTCAAGCTTTGATCTACGGAAATAATTCAGGAACTATCGGAGGATAAGGGATGACAGACAAAAAACAGAGAATATGTTTGTATCTCTTATCCTTCTTTATTCCCGTGATCCTTTTGATCATAGTATTTGCGATCCATGGGATATGGCCCTTCGGGGACAAAACGGTGATGACCGGCGATATGGAATATCAGTTCGTGGACTATCTCGCGTATCTGAAAACCATTGTTGCCGGAAATAATGACTTTTCCTATTCCTTCAGCAAGAATCTGGGTGGATCCATGGCGGGCTTTTCCGCCTATTATTATCTGTCACCCTTAAATTATATTACCCTGCTTTTCCCGAATTCAATGCTGCCGGTAGCGGAGTCGCTGGTGATATTGCTCACTGTGGCTCTGTCATCTTTGGCAATGGCAGTTCTTCTGGCGAAGAAATATGAGGGAGACGCAAGATCCGTGCTTTTTTCCGTGGCGTATGCTCTTTGCGGTTTTGCGGCGACCTATTTCCAGCTCACCATGTATTCCGGAAATCTGATCCTATTTCCCCTTATCATTTTGGGACTTCTCGAGCTGATCGAAAAGCCGGGGAAAAACCTTCTGTACATTATCACGCTCTCTGCTGCGGTTCTGTTTAATTATTACTCCGGATATATGATCTGCATATTTGCATTTCTGTTCTTTGTATCTGAGGAGATAAAAAGAGGAGCGGACAGAAAAACTGTTCTGTCCTTTATAGGAAGCTCGCTTATTGCAGTGCTGCTGACATCCTTTAACCTGCTGCCTGCCGTTCTCTCCCTAAGGGGTGAGAAAAACAGTTTTTCTTTCGGTATATTCCGAACCTTTTCCCTTACACGCCTGCCGCGCCAGTTTTTTGCCTGCGCCTTTGACGGAAACGTGAGTACCGGTCTCCCGAATGTCTTCTGCGGAACGCTGACGGTGGTATTCTTTCTGGTCTTTCTGTTATATAAGGGCTTTCCGCTGAAGGAGAGGCTTGTGGCTCTTGCTTTCTGCCTGTTTCTCATAGGCAATTTCTGGATAAATCTACTAAACGTTGCCTGGCATGGCTTCAATCAGCCTATAGGCTTTCC
>CADCQV010000167.1 GCA_902803625.1 uncultured Lachnospiraceae bacterium | reverse complement strand
GTCCTCAAGGTAGGCCTCACGGATGAAACCGTCGGAATCCGAGTTTCCGCCTCTGGTCAGATAATCCTCGGGAATGGTATAAAACTGCATATTTACTATGGAGGAATTGGGTATCTTTAAGCCCGCCTTGTCATTTGTAAGCAGCTCCACGTCGATATAGCGGTCGGAAGCAAAGGTTATCATCGAATTTGTAAAGGTAAGAAGGAGATACCTGCCGTCCGAATTATTCAGGATACTCTCCTGTCCCCACGAGGTATTGCCGTTCTTCAAAAAACGCACATTAATATAATCCCCGTCTTTAAACTGCTCCTCCCAGGTATCGTCCCATTTCATAATGATCCCCCATTTCTCACCGGTTATTATCTTATAGAGATCCTCACCTGCGGAGACAAGGGAATTGTCACTGTGGGCGGTCTTTTCATGCTTTTCTTCGTCAAAGGCCGCTGCGTCCACGGTTCCGGGACTTAAGTCCTCCATTCCGTCTGTGGAAAAAATGACTATGCCGCTGTCAGGTGCATAACCTAAGTCAAGAGAATTATCGGGTATCATATTTCCGGAAAGGGAATTCAGTGTGGACAGAAGGTTCCCATTACTTATCCTCGAAATGGTGCCGTTTAAGGAATACTTGAAGTCATAGACCGAGGAAAACAGACTGTCTCTGTAGGTCTTTCTGTAATCCACGATCTCATTTTTTATTTCCTGTAGATCATCATCATTGAGATCAGTATGCATAGCCTGCTTCGATTTCAAAATCTCGGAGAGGGTGCCGCTCTCATCCACGGAATAGACAAGGGCGCCGTTTGATACACGCTGGTTCTCATGTGAATAGAAATTCACATAGCCGTTGCTCCCGCTTTTCACGACCAGCTCGTCCCGGAGAGCAAGTGCCCTTGCAGTGGTATTCTTTGCCAGTGTGCCCAGCTGGACCTCATAGCCCGCTATGGTGGTTTTTCTGCTGGCCATGACGACCATTATTATTATATACACAAAAATAAAGCCAAAGACAGGAATCCCGAGATTCATCCGGTTTAAGGCGTGCTTCCGGAACTTCCTGACTTTGACATTATTCTTCCGGGGTTCTTCCCCCTTATGCTTTCTGTTTTTATGCAAAATCCAGAACCTTTTCCTGAAGGTCCTTAGGAAGGTCTTCCTTTTTACCGGTAAAGCTTACGGTTAAGGAAACATCACATTTTGTACTTATCTCGTCAAGCTTATGCAAGAGCTCGACCGCATCTACAGGGCTTTTAAGAGAAGATATGATAAGAAGTTTATCAATAAAGAGCTGTTCCAGATCATGATCCGCTGACATTATACCGCAAACGAATCCGTAAAATTCCTGGCTTCCGGTGATCTTGTAATCGCTTACATTAACAAATCTGACCGTATTCTTGATCTCGTAAATATGGGAAAGGTCGTTATCTATGAATACCACGTTTCCTCTTGCTTCCTTTGCGGCTTCGGAAACCTTCTCCAGAAGAAACTTTGTCTTTCCCTGACCTTTTTCCGCAACAATCAACTGTATCATAATCCTGTACCTCCTGCCCGGTATTTTTATATTAGATCTAAAAGATCAGTCCTTCGGGGCTGATGTGGCAGCCAGTCTGGAACTGTTTTATATTATACATTATTTCAGGTTCATTCTCAATATGGAAATGAAGCAGGAAAGATATCCAACAGATCATTACTTCACAGTCCAGCTCCCTTTGAGGTTTTCGCTGTCGAAGACGATCCGGTTCTTCGTTCCGTCGAAGGAGAATTCAGACTTCTTCGCCTTGTAGTCCTTACCGTTTATTTTCACCTTAACGGATTTAAGGCTGCCGTCCTTTTTGGTCTTCGGATTTACGGTGTCAGTATCCTTAACATAATAGGGGTTCACCTTGAATGATAAACCATTGCTCCCCTTTGTAGCTTTCTTTACTGCTTTCACCGTATCCTTATCCGCCCCTTCAAGGCCGGTTATCTGTATCAAATGCTTCTTTTTATTGACCTTTATCTTTGTGACCTTATATACAGCGTTTCCCTGTGATACGGTAATGCCGCCGAAATATTCGGGAGTGATCTTGCCCTTTCCGAAGAAGGGTATCTCATGGGCATAGGTGACCTGATATTCCAAAAGGGGCTCAGTCCTTATGTCCATCGGCTTGTTATCGGAAACCGTAACTATAACGGCAGGCTTCTCCTGTTCGGATGAAGTAAGCTCTACTACAGCGGTTACCTGGTTTTCAGGGTCTTTAAGGTAAGAATCCTCATATCCCTCATTCACGGTAAGGGATATGGCGACTGACGCCTGTGAATCCGTCCGTCCGGACTGCATCTTCGCATCCACGGAATAAACCTCTCCCGGCACGTCATACTCTATGCTGCCGTTCTTTAATAACCTGTAAGCCTTTGCCGAATCCATCACAAGCTTTTCGATCTCGCTGTCTGAAGCTCTCTTATCCGCTGTCAGTCCGTTTTCCGCTTCTATCCCGATGACATACCGGCTGTCCGCAGCCACCGCAAACTCCGAGAACTCCCTGACTGTCTTACTCACGGTCTTTGTTTCAGGATCTAATACACCCACGCCGGCTATAAACCAATTGTCCTCAGGCGTATGCCTTGACATTATGAGGAAAGACTTTGCCATGCTGATAACTTCCTCTGTAAAGCCGGATACATCTACATTTAAGTCTATTCCCTGGTCAAGCTTTTTCACGGTACCGATATATACGCCATTATCCGCATAGATATCTATCTTTATCACAACAGAAGAAGTCATTGCCTTCGGATCCGTAAGCTTAAGCCCCGCCACTTTTGCGGCGTCCTCTCTGGAATCATCGCTGTCAAGGGAATCCGAGGACACGGAGTTCACGCTTATTGTTAGCTTCTCCGGGTTATTCAGGTAACTGTTTATTTGTTCGATGCTGAGGTTTTCATTGAATTGAACGTAAAGGTCAGCACTTTCCTCTCCCTCTTCCTTCTTTCCAAGCGTCCCTGCCGCCTCCGCAAGGGATTTTCCTACATCATTGGCAAAGCTCTCCCCTTTGACTGAATCGAGGTCAATCGGGCTGTCATCCGGAATCTCGACAACTATATTATCTGCAGGGATGGGGATCACGGGCTTCTCTTCTTTTTCGGGATCATCCTTTTTCTGCTTCTTCGGGATGATAGTTTCCGCAAGGGTTATCTCTTTGGTGCAGGCCTCATCCTTAAAGAGCTTACCGCAGCCGGAGCATTCCCAGTACTCTATGTTCCCGTCCCCGGTCTCCGTGGCTTCCCTGCGCTCATGATGGGTAAGGGTGTGCGTATGTTCAGGACCGGGGGCATCAGCTTCCTTTATCTCGACCACCGCCTGTCCTGTCAGGGTCTTATATCCCTCTGCCGTAACCTCATAATACACGGTGTAGGTACCGATTTCCGTGTATTCCGGGGAAGTGGTCTTATCAAAGGTTCCCTCAACGGTTCCGTACCTTACAGCTGCCCCGCTTGAGGGGTCTGTCACCTTGACGGTGATCCCATGCGCTTTCCCGTCATAAGTGCCGCTGAAGTCGGTGGCTGTCGCTGAGATCTTCTTTAATTTAGGGATGACAATTTCTTCCCGGGAGATCTTATGGATCCCCTCAGCGTCCGAGAACAGTTCCCCGCATCCTAAGCACTCCCAGTATTCGATGTTTCCCTCGGATGTATCTGAAGGCTCTTTCCTGTCATAATGCTTAAGGGTGTGAACGTGTATCTCGACCGGCTTGCTGGCGTAATCGGTCTCTTTCTCTCCGTTCACATCTTCTGCAAGGATATAAACATGGTAATCCTTTCCCCCGATCTCATCTCTATAAGTATCAGGAATATCAAAGGTGCCTGTTCCCGAAGTGTTCCAGCTTCCCACATTCAGCTTCTTATAATAAAAACCGCTCGTCACTGCTTTTCCTGCCTCATAAGGTTTGTCAGTGATAAGCACCGAAACCTGGGTGGCGTTTCCCGCGTTCGTCCCGGTGGTTGTATAGGGTATGGTCACCGTGTCATCTTTCCGTGTGACAGCCTTGCCGTCTGTAACGGCAATATTCATGTTATCATCCTTAAGGGTGAGCTTGTACTCTGCACCGGGAGTTCCGGCGGTTTCTTTGCCTGGGATAAAAGATGAGAAAATTATAGATGACAGATCGACATTGAAAGCGGGGCTCACGCCGCCACCCGAGAATGGATTTGAGACATCGACGGGAGACACGTAGCCATTAGGATGCACTCCGCCGACGCCTGCATCATTATTATTGGCGGACGACCTCAGCCACCAGCCATAAAGTAATCCGGCCTTTTTTCGGCTGTTTACATTAATAAGGCCGCCAGTACCCTCCCCCAGTCCATGCATACCACAATCAGAAGAATAACCATAATCGGGATTAAGCACATCCCCGACGTCCAGAAGGAAAACCGTATCCCCATGAAGCTCAGTATAATCCGTAAAAAAATTATTAAAACTATTATCAGGACTTCCAACCGTTACAGTATGTGTTCCAACTGTACTTTCAGCAATTGCCTTTTTTTCCAATTCAGTAAAGCAGCCATCCTTTTCTAAAAAGGCATTGCCACTGAGTCCCTTTTTTACATCACTATAAGCCCATTCATTGGCCTTCTGTGCCCCCGGATTTGGAGTCCTGCTATAATCAAAATAATCATTATAAAGTACAGTGTCACAATCAAGGAATAAGGTATTCCCGCCAAACTCTGTTGCCGCACTGTCAAGCACCCGGTATTTTACAGGTTCAGCTGTT
>CADCQV010000166.1 GCA_902803625.1 uncultured Lachnospiraceae bacterium | reverse complement strand
GATCGAGGGGTCAATATCCAGTATGACCTTCAGCCCCTTATTGTCGGCACGCATCCGTACTATATTGTAAAGATCGTTTATAATGGACCTGATCTCGTATTCAACCGGAATAATGGTCATTTTCCCGGCTTCTATCTTTGAGAAATCGAGAACGTCATTCACTATCCCCAGAAGATTGTTTCCGGCGGAACGGATATCTTCAGCGTAATCCAGAATTTCTTCCTCACTGCTCTCTCTTAAGATCATCTCATCCATACCGAGGATCGCATTTATGGGCGTCCTGATCTCGTGCGACATATGGGAAAGAAAGGCTGATTTTGCTTTGTTCGCATGATCCGCTTCATTTGCAAGTTCTTTTAGCTCGGATGTGATCTTGCTTAAAAATACCGACATCCTGTCGGAAAGAGGAAGAGTACGTCCATGACGCAGGCTATCCACTTCCAAAAAGGAATGCTCTGAATCCAGCTCCGCGTTTTCCCCCTCCTTCAAACCGATGGCAAGATGAGCGCTGTTTAAGATCCCGCCCTTTCCCTTATGATAAAACAGTTCACATGCACCGTGCATGAGCGCATGATCCGGACAGGTCTTGCTGAAGCCGTCCCATTCCAGATGGGCATCCTCTTTCAGGAAATTGATGCGATTGCCGCAGAGCGTTAGAAAAAGCGCCTCCGGCTTGAAATTCTCTATGTTAAGCAGTGAAATATGACTGGCATTTAGTACCTCGTCATGAGATGCAAAGGAGAGTCTCAAAGGCTCCCCTTTCCGGAGGCTCATCATGAAATACAGTTCTCCGTTTTTTCCGCAGTCAATGGGAATAAGACAAATGTTTATTCCGTCCCGTTCCACCATAAACGGAAATTCGCAGATATTGCTGATAAAATAGGGATCCGGGTATACCCCCAGATATTCTTTGTATATATCAACTGCTGCAGCGCAATTGATAGTATTTACCACTGTCTCTCCTTTGTCCGGAGATGATCCGAGCTCCGGATAAAGCCTTCGTCCTATCGGACTCCAGCCAAGAGCGTAATTTGCCTGAACCGCCAGTTTCTCACCCGAAAATACTACGGCCACGAAACCTTCCTGCAAAATGCCGTCTCCGAAGATAAACTCATTGCTTTCGAAAGACGATTCCATCTGTTCTATTTCTACAACACTTTCTTCCACCACAGACATCTTTGCAGGAAGGCCCTTGATGGTGGTAGTTCCGAAAAGGACAGTATCCTCATGCCCTTTCATCGCATTTTCGATAAAAAGAGTATTATTAAGCAACATATTACTGCTGAATAATTCCACCGCCTTCACATCATCCCGGGAATCAAGCTTATGCTTTAGTTTATCTGCCGCATTCTCCTCTCCCCCCGGTGAACAGGGAAGGGTTATCACCTCTATATCAGATTCTTCGGTAAGGATCAGGTTAAGCAGTATTCCCTCTCCCTCCGGCATAAGCTCCGCTATCAAGGTAAGAGATATCCCTGCGATCAAAAGATCAGGCCCACCCGAATCCTTTATATGTTTAATATAGGTTTCAACATCCCCGGCAGCGAGACCCTTTTCATAGAATGTAAGCAGCGCCGCTTTATGAGGGGTATTTTCAAGCAGACTCCGTATTTCAGGAATCGCTTCCTCTGCGGCGCCAGGATCCTTATATAAATATTTTTTTTGTATCATATTCCCGCCTATCCGGCAGCAGACTGCCCATATGACGCTAAGCGACCGGGTCTACTGACCCATCAGGTAATATAATTATACCATCGGGTACCATAGTCATACAATCCTTCATGCCGGCGTGTTGTCGAACCTCCGACCTACCGCTTAGGAGAAAATTGGAAATTCAAGAATACAGAAAGGACGGGCGTTTCCGGATCACATTTTTAATTGTCACCCACTTTGTCACCCATTTTCTCCACATCAGTAAAAATGGTGCCGCCCCCGCGCTCTATTGGCCGCCGGTCGACACCCTGTATACATATATAGTGACTTATCTGATATCATTCGCCCCAGTAATCCTTGGATTCCTGACTTCTCATTTCAACTCCGAAAAGATCAAAAATAAAGTCTTCCCTTTCGTTGTACATCTTTAATACCGTCACCGTGTCCTCTGTCCGACTGAAAATAAAGATGTTCTTATGTGAGTATAGAATATACCAATTATCCGGACAGTCAATATAGAACCGTTCCCAGATACTGGTTCCTATTTCATAGTTCTGAAGATTATCTTTGTGGCTATAATACTTTCGAAAGTACGGTTTCCTTTTTTCTCACCTTGCGTTTGTATCAGAATTTCTCGTAATTCTTCGAGTTTATTCTGTACATCGGTTTCAATTATTACATTGTACATTCTATACACCTAAATTCTTGTGTAATTCCGCCAATGTAACATAGTTTCCTTCTTCCACGGATTTTTCTGCTGCTGTAACTTCTGAAATAAACCGCTTTTCGGCAGCTTTTCTTTTGGCCGTTTTTCCGAATGAACTATTCAAAAACCCTTTCAACAAGGAAAAGTCTACATCCGACATAGATTCTATCAAAGAATAAGCATCTGCTTTTGTTGCAACCATAATGCCTCCTCTACATGTATCCTTCTTTTGACAATAACATTGTATCATTATATGTCTGAAGATGCTATTAATAGAATATCAATTGTACCAAGGATTGTAGTATGATTATTAGCATATTAAATTGATAAATCGCAGTTTGTGGAGGTGATATAAATGGTCGATTATGGATTAAAGGGCAGGGTGGCTCTGATCACAGGGGTAAATAACCCGCAGGGAATTGGCGCAACGACTGCTTTGGCATTTGCCCGTGAAGGGGCAAAGCTGGTTTTGGTCTATAAAAAGGTAAACCGACCTTTTGATAAGGAAAAAGAAGAAAAAAACGGAGCGGACAGATACTATGCCGCAAATGCCGGTGATGCCGAGTATCTGGATAATAGATTACGCGAAATGAAGACGGAGTATCTGATCCTTGAAAGCGATATTTCTGATGAAGATACCGTAAAAGAGATCTACGAATCTGCTATAGAAAGATTTGGAAGAGTCGATATTTTAGTCAATAATGCTGCAACAGATGATGAAACCGGTTCCGATACAATAGAATCCATTACTAAGAAGGTTATCGATGATACGTTTGCAGTAAATGTTCGTGGAAGTATTTTAATGACAAGAGAGTTTGTG
>CADCQV010000165.1 GCA_902803625.1 uncultured Lachnospiraceae bacterium | reverse complement strand
ACAGCTTTAATATAGGAGCAGGAAATGCTTAACGGAAGGGAATACATTTTAACCGCAGATATCGGCACCACGGCTGTAAAGGCTGTGCTTGTAGATGAAAAAAACAGGGCAGCCGCCTCTGAAAGCATAGAGATAAACACCTTTTCGGATAAGGGCTTTACGGAGCAGGACGCTTATGAATGGTACAGCGCCTTCATAAAAGCCTGCAGGGAGGTTCTGAAAAAAGCCGGTGACGGCAGAGTTACCGCGGTATCCTTTAGCGGACAGATGCAGGACGCAATCATTTTGGGTGCCGACGGCCTGCCTTTAAGAAGGGTCATTTTGTATTCCGATGCCCGTGCAGAAGCTGAGGCGGAAGAAATATGCTCTCTTCTCGGAAGAGACAGTATAGAGTACCTGAGCGGGAATCACTTTGACGGCTCCATTCCCTTTTCTAAGCTCCTATGGATTAAAAAATATGAGCCCGGTGTTTTTTCCGCGATCCGGACCGTTCTTTTCAGCGCAAAGGATTATATCATCCTTAAGCTCACCGGAAAGCCGGTTACCGATACGGTAACAGCCGGCACAACGGGGCTGATGGACATAGAAAAAAAGACCTGGGCAGATTCATTTCTTAAAAAGACGGGGATCGATCCTAAAATTCTCCCTGAGCTTAAATACCCGCACGAGGAAGCGGGAAGGGTGATAGATAAGGCTTCGGAGGAAAGCGCTCTTCCCTCCGGGATCCCTGTTTTTACCGGAACCGGAGATGCGGGAGCAACCACTCTTGCAAGCGGCATAAGTAAACCCGGTGAATACAATATCAATCTCGGAACCTCCGGCTGGGTCGCCTGTCTTTCGGATTCCGTCAAAAGGAACAGCGCTGTCTTTAATCTGTCCTCCGTAACTCCCGGAAAGTACATCAACGTAACACCCTTTTTCAATGCGGGAAACGTGCATAAGTGGGTTAGCGGCATGCTGTCGAAGGATTCTGAACAGGACAGGAAATATGAATATATTTCTGAGCTTCTGAGTACAAGCGTTCCCGGATCGAACGGGGTACTCTTCCTCCCCTATCTTCTGGGGGAGCGCTATCCGGTATCCGATCCTCTGATAAGAGGTGCCTTTATCGGTATCTCCCAGAACACCTCAAAGCAGGATATTGCACGCTCCTGCCTCGAGGGAGTCGCCTTCTCCTTAAAGGAGGGCTTTAAGGATGAGCTTAATAGCATCTCCCTTATCGGAGGCGGGGCAGGCGAGAGCGTCTGGTGCAGGATCTTTGCAGACATTCTGGATCACGAGGTATTTGTGTTTAAGAATGCTGAATTTATGCCATCCATAGCCGTTGCTGCCATAGCCCGTTTCGGCAGGGGCGAGATAGAAAACTATGACGAATTCCTGCACGACCTTAAGAGCTCGGATGAATGTGAGCTCTTCTATCCCGACCCCGAAGCAGTGAAGATAATGCAGCGCTCCTATGAACGATTTAAGGAGATCTACCCCGCGATAAAAAAGATACCGCCGGAATAAGCGGAACTTATTATAATAGCTCCGCTATCTCGTATATCAGCTTCTCTGTTGCTTCCCAGCCGATGCAGGGATCGGTTATGGACTTGCCGTAGACACCGCCTCCAGGTGCCTGTGCACCGTCCTCTATGTAGCTTTCTATCATAAAGCCCTTAAGGAGTGCTGCGACCCTTGTGTCGTGTCTCGCGGAATGAAGCACCTCCTTCACTATCCTTCTCTGCTGGAAGGGGTTCTTATTCGAATTACAGTGGTTTGTATCCACGATAAGTCCCGGATTCACAAGCTCCATCTCATCATAGCAGTCACAAAGCCTCACCAGATCCTCATAGTGGTAATTCGGCTTCATTAGGCCGTGCTGGTCGGTATAGCCCCGGAGTATTGCGTGGGTATGGCGGTTCCCGTCGGAATGAACCTGCCATCCGCGGTAAATGAAGGTATGACCGCTCTGGGCAGCGCTTATCGCATTCATCATTACACGGTAATCCCCTGATGTGGGATTTTTCATACCGACCGGAACACTTATCCCGCTTGAAGTAAGCCTGTGCTGCTGGTCCTCCACCGAGCGCGCTCCAACCGCAACATAGGCTAAGAGGTCGTCCAGATAACCATAGTTTTCCGTATAGAGCATTTCGTCCGCGCAGGCAAAGCCCGTCTCCATAACGGCCCGCATATGCAGGTGTCTCGTTGCCTCTATACCCTTAAACATATTGGGCTTTTCCGTGGGATCCGGCTGATGCAGCATTCCCTTGTAGCCCTCACCGCTGGTTCTCGGCTTATTCGTATATACTCTCGGAACTATGAATATCTTGTCTTTAACCTTCTCCTGCACGCTGACAAGCCTTCCGATATAGTCCAGAACGGAATCCTCATTATCAGCGGAGCAGGGACCGATTATCAGTATGAGCTTATTGCTCCTCCCCTCAAATATTGATGTGAGGGCTGCCCTCCTCTCCTCGATCGTCTCATTCATCTTTGCGGTAAGCGGATACATTTCCTTCAGCTCTGCCGGTATGGCGAGCTGCCTTTCATAAACCATTCCCATTTCTTTTCACTCCTTTATTAAAGCTGTTTATCACTACTCTGTCATTCTGAGCGAAGCTGCTCCTGTCATTCTGAGCGAAGCGAAGAATCTTTCTTACAGTATGTAAGATCCTTCTCTAACGCTCAGGATGACAGGTTTATTTTTCCGTGGGTTCATCTTCCCGGCGTACTGCCACAAATCTTGTCCTGTTGTCATCAAGCTCATTTATATGCTCATAAAGAACCTTGAGACCGTATATTGCCGCTGTTTCCAGACTTGCCACTGCTGCGGCGGACATATCGTGTCCCATAGCGACCTGCTTCGCGGCCACAGCCGTGTTTTCCGCCGGGATAAGCTCATATCCCTTATCCTTAAGGAACCTGTCACATTGCTCCAGTGCCTTTGGCTGGCTTATGACCTTTTTTATGTCCTCTATCCTGCTACCCCGCATGCCGAGGAGATTCTGTACGATAAGAAGGACATATTCCGATTCGACACAGAGGCTCCCCTCCGACAGAAGCTTATTTACGGTATGCACCGGCCCTGCGTAGCTGTTCTCGACAGGAAGCACCGCTCTGTCGCACTCCTTATTCAAAACCGCATTATACGCGGCAGTGAAATTATCGTAGGAAACATATATCGCTTCCGGAAACATCCTTCTCGCCGCGGTGTGGGCGAATGCCCCCTCTATCCCGCTGTACGCGACCTTTAACATAGTACCGTCCTCCTTTTTATACGGGCGTCATACCCTGTCATTCTGAGCATCATACCCTGTCATTCTGAGCGAAGCGAAGAATCTTTCTTGCCGGAAGGAAGATCCTTCGCTGGCGCTCAGGATGACATAGAGTATTCTGGGCGTCATACCCTGTCATTCTAAGCATCATTCCCTGTCATTCTGAGCGAAGCGAAGAATCTTTCTTGCCGGAATGAAGATCCTTCGCTGTCGCTCAGGATGACATAGAGTGCCGCCCAGTATGACATAGAGCGCCGCCCGGAATGACAGTAACATCAGTGAAATCAAAAAGGCGACCCGGATTCTTTTTCCGGACCGCCTGTAAGCTCAACTTATGAAAACCAGCATCACAAATTGCCCTTACATCGGTCCGAGGTAAAGGTAAAGAAAAATGCGAAAAATGCTGCTGTTGATAAAACCAAACTATTCATACCGTTTCTTCTTTCAAAAAACTTACCCGCTAATCATACACATTTCGTCCGTCACTGTCAATCCTCCCCGGGGAGGCCACTTTCTTATATCGGATTTCCGTATACCCATTTGTGGTTTGGGTTACTTTTACAGATAAATCCATTATACACATGTTTGGTATATCCGAACCAGAATTTCTTGTCCTCCAGAAATCCGGAACATTCCGGACAGAAGTGCCACTTAGAAGTTGTTATCTCACCCGGGAAATAATTAATCATCCAAAACTCTTCTTTAGCACCTGGGGGACAGCTGTCATATGTCGAATAGTCTTTTTGATTTCCGCCTGACACCATCTCCAGCTCATCATCTAAAGCAACCTGTTTCTTAAGTTCTCCTGTAAGCTTCATACTACTGCCCTCCTGTCTTAATCCAATCTGAAATTAACTATACCTTCGAGTGCATCAAAATCATTGTTTTTAAGTGCAAATTCGGTTGGATCATAGAAACCCACTATGATCCCATCGTATCCCTTGGGTACTAGAACCGCTTCATTGAGTTCAAAAATATAGATTTCTTTTCCGGACCATCCGTACTTTTTGTAACCGGGATCATCTATCCCTCTTTGTTCATTTAATACTGTTAGAATATCTTCACATACGTAATCCTTACCGTAGTAGTTCACAGTTATTTTGTCATTAACTAAATCATCGTCCTGGTAGTAATCCCCAATGAAGTTTGCCTCGTTACAGTCCGTCCATTTGTCGTATTTACTGTCATCACCTATAGCTATATGCATATCAACGCTACGCCACTCATATCCGTCTTTTGCTTCATGGGTTTCATCGGAATCAAAGATCTTATAATTGTCAAACCACACTTTGGCAAAATTCGTTTTTTCAGGATCCTCCTTGTCGAGCATCATCTTCATATCGACTACAGTATCGGCTTTAACATATTTATCATCTTTTAATTCTGCTTCGAGGGGTTCTCCCTCCGTAGCTCCGCATATTTCGCAGGTTTTGGGCTGCTGATAATTCGGCGTATTCTCAAGCCATTTGTGTCCGTTGGCCTCGCATGGAGAAAGCTTCCCGGCTGCTGCCTGTCCGCAGGCGGTTAAAGAAACTGCTAAACATGCGGATAATAACAGAATAAGTGCTTTTGTTTTCATATTACACATCCTCCAAAATCGGGCATTTTT
>CADCQV010000164.1 GCA_902803625.1 uncultured Lachnospiraceae bacterium | reverse complement strand
GGGGACGGTTCCAATGGCGTTAAGTTAGTGTCATTCTGAGACTACACAATGTCATTCTGAGGGCGAAGCCCGAAGAATCTTCTCTACGGAAGAAAAGATCCTTCGCTGGCGCTCAGGATGACAAAATGCTTAACTTAACGGCATTGGGACGGTTCTCTTTGACTTCCTGCGGTGTTTATCCAACGGTGTTTGTATCAGCATATTGACGGCATACTTCAATTACAAGTAAAATAGAGAAATGTCAATGCTGCATGATGAAGAAGATGATTATATAGTTGAAAGAAAAGCAAAGACCGGGGTAGTGCTCGGTCTTTTTGCGGCGGTTTCGGCAGTTGTGCTGGTCCTGCTTATTACTTTTTCGGTGAACAGGAAGCCGGAGAAAAAGACAGGGAATACAGATAAGGGTCAATCACAGCAGGCTGAAAACACTGCGAATGAGGATCTTTCCTCTCTTGATGATAAGAGAACCAGTGACGAGCTTTCCTTCTGGCATATGTATGATGAGGAGGAGGACAATAATACCTTTGTCCCGAGGGCTGACAGTACGGGAAAGGACGACAAAATAAAGGAGAAGTTCATTCCGGAGGAGAGCGTATCCTCTGATGCTCTTTCAGAGAACGGTGTGGGCTCCCAGCAGAAGGAAAGGGATACCGTTTCAGGTAATGTTTTTGATGTCAACGAATTATCGGAGGGTACGGCCCAGTTTGTGGAAATACTGGAGCAGATGCCGGTCAATGAGAGATTTGACGATGCCTTTGAAATGAACGGGATATGGAAGGATTATTCCCTTAACGGCCGTACTACCAGTTATCACGGAATTGATGTTTCCTCATATCAGAAGAATATCGACTGGGAGAGGGTTGCGGCATCGGGGGTAGATTTTGCCATGCTCAGGGTTGGATCCAGGGGCTACGGTTCAGGTAAGGTCGTTCTGGACGAAAAGCTCCTTGACAATATGAGGGGCTGCTCCGAAAACGCCATTAAGATCGGGCTTTATTTTAATTCCCAGGCTGTCAATATAATCGAGGCGGTAGAGGAGGCAAATTACTGTGTGGCTGCGATAAACGGCCATCTGATAGAATACCCGATAGTTTTCAGCTCCGAATCCATATCAGGCGACAGCTACAGGACGGAGATGCTTTCAAAGGAGGAGCTGTCCGCGATCGCAAAGGCATTCTGCGACACCGTCAGAGCCTATGGCTACACTCCGATGATCGCGGCTACCAAGAAGCAGTTTGCGCTTAAATTTGACCTTCCGGCTCTCGCACCATATGATTTCTGGCTATACGATACCGATGAAATCTCGGTCTTTCCTTACCGTTACAATATGTGGCAGTACAGCATCACGGGAAATGTGGATGGTATTGAAGACCCTGTGGATCTCGATATTTCCTTTACGGATTATTCGGTTAAGTGAACCTGATGCGTGGAATCTGATGCGGCGTAAAAAAATGTTGTGAAGCTACACTTACCATGCTACAATAAATCAAGTATCTTTATTATTTTTCTATTTTTTTATGGGGGTAAAAATCATGAAAAAAACAACAGGTATCATCATTACTGCATTATTGACCTTGATATTCAGCGTGCAGGCTTTTGCCGCACCCACGCCGGAGGATAAGCTCGCAGCCCAGAATGAGGCTATGAAGTATACTCTGGTTCAGGCTGGTGCGAAAAAGGATGCAGTGCTTTCTTCCACTATGGAGGATGAGCTGAATCAGGCCGCGATCACGCAGGCCGCAAAGAATCAGGCTCTGGCTGATGCCGCAGTGCTCCAGACTGCACAGGCGGCTCTGGCAGCCCAGATGAAGATAGCGGCCACTCCTGCCGGCAGAACTCCCGAGCAGGCAGCAGTCGTAGATGCCGCACAGAAAGCAGTGGTGTCACTCACAATAAAGGCTGCGAAATCAGCTGACAACGCCATCCGTCAGGAACAGCTTCTCGGAGCGGTAGCCATTCAGTCAGCCCAGAAGCAGATGGCCGCATCGCAGGAGCTGGAGAAAGCGATCGCTATGCAGTCTGCGATCACCGGACAGACAGCAATAAATTCATATAATGAGATAGCAGCCAGAACCGCTAAGCAGGATAATGCACCTGATCTGGCAGCACTTAACAGAGCCAGAGCAATAATCAACCGCTGAATGAAATAAGAGGACGGGGCCATAGGTTCATTTTTTGGACCATCAGCCCCGTCATTTTTTTTTCATAAGCCCGGATCCCGTTATTTGAAAGGAGGGGGTGCCGCTTGACGGCATTCGGGTTATTGTTTTTTTGGGAGAGTAGCGGCACAGGATCTATTATGATGAAATATTTGCAAAAGATCGGTAAATCATTGATGCTGCCGGTGGCATGTCTTCCCGCGGCAGGTATCCTTTACGGGATCGGCTACTGGATCGATCCTACGGGATGGGGCGGGAACAGCATAATCGCTGCATTCTGCATTAAAGCTGCATCTGCGATAATCGATCAGATACCTATCCTTTTCGCTATCGGTGTGGCCGTGGGAATGGCTGATGATCACGATGGAACCAGTGCACTTTCCGGACTTGTTTCCTGGCTTATGATCACTACACTTCTTTCAAGCGGTGCGGTAGCCATGTATCTCGGAGTGGAAGCCGATGCGGTTCCTGCTGCCTTCGGTAAGATACAGAATGCCTTCATAGGTATTCTTGCAGGTATTATCGGTTCCTCCTGCTATAACCGCTTTAAGAGTACGAAGCTGCCGGATTTCCTTGCGTTCTTCAGCGGAAGACGCTGTGTTGCAATAGTGACGGCGCTTGTTTCCATTCTGGTTTCGGTTGTTCTCTATTTTGTATAGCCCCTTATTTACGGTGCACTTGTTGCATTCGGTACTTCCATTGTAGGACTCGGAGCGGTCGGAAGCGGTATTTATGCAATGCTTAACCGGGCCCTTATTCCCTTCGGTCTGCATCATGCTCTCAATGCAGTATTCTGGTTCGACACAGCCGGTATCAATGATCTTGGTAACTTCTGGGCAGGAACCGGAGTCCAGGGACAGACCGGTATGTATATGACGGGATTCTTCCCGATTATGATGTTCGGACTTCCCGCCGGAGCACTTGCAATGTATCATACAGCAAAGGATTCCAGAAAGAAGATCGCGGCTTCGCTTCTTCTGGCAGGATCACTGGCTTCCTTCTTTACAGGTATCACCGAGCCTCTGGAATTCTCCTTTATGTTCCTGGCGCCCGGACTTTATTTCCTGCATGCGCTTCTTACAGGTATATCCGCGATAGTATGTACAATGATGCCTGTACGCTGCGGCTTCAATTTCAGTGCCGGACTCGTGGACTGGATCCTTTCCTTTAAGGCTCCCATGGCGCAGAATCCTGTGCTCATTATTCCCATTGGCCTGGTTTTTGCAGCTATTTATTATTTCCTCTTCAAGGCAGTCATCCTGAAGTTCAATCTGATGACTCCGGGACGTGAAGAGGGTGACTTTGAGGAATCGGAGCTTCAGGCTGTTCTTGCAAATGACAACTTTACGGAGATCGCAAAGGTCATTCTTGAAGGACTGGGCGGTAAGGAAAACCTGAAGGAATTTGATTACTGTGCTACGAGGGTCCGTGCAGAGGTTGCCGACTATGTAAAGGTTGATGAGAAGAAGATCAAGTCCGCAGGTGTTGCGGGTGTGATCCGTCCGTCAAAGACCTCGGTTCAGGTAATTGTGGGTCCGAAGGTGCAGTTTGTTTATGATGAGCTGAAAAAGCTTGTCTGAAGTGAAGGGTATCGCATAGTGCGAACCCCGGAACGATATGACAGCAAGGGGCAGGATATCCTGCCCCTTTTTTCGGACGGGACCTGAAATCAGGGGAGAGAAGACAGTTCAAATATATAAAAGGAGAAAGGCATGCGTATCTATGTCACAAAGGATTATGCGGAAATGAGCCGGAAGGCTGCCAATATCATTTCTGCTCAGATCATTCTGAAGCCCGATTCGATACTTGGCCTGGCAACGGGATCCACACCGGTCGGGATATATGACCAGCTGGTGGAATGGTACGGAAAGGGGGATCTGGATTTTTCGGAGACTGTAACGGTAAATCTGGATGAGTACAAGGGACTCGGCCCGGACAGTCCACAGAGCTATGTATTTTATATGCATAAATATCTGTTTGACAGGGTGAATATAAAGCCCGGCAACACACATCTTCCGGACGGCCTTAATGATGATCCGGAAGGAGCCTGCAGAGAATATAATGAGCTTTTACAAAGCCTCGGGGAACAGGATCTGCAGCTTCTGGGTATAGGAAGGAACGGACATATCGGCTTTAATGAGCCTGATAATATCTTTGACCAGGATGTGCACTGTGTTTCCCTTACAAACAGCACGATAGAAGCTAATAAGCGTTTCTTCGAGGCCGGGGAGGAGGTGCCGAAATTCGCCTATACAATGGGGATACGGTCGATATTACGCTCAAAGAAGATACTGGTTGTGGCGTCCGGGGAGGATAAGGCAGATGCGGTCAGAAATGCCTTTTTCGGACCGGTTACACCGCTGGTGCCGGCGTCAATTCTGCAGTTACATGATGATGTGATACTCGTTGCAGACAAGGCGGCATACAGTAAATGCAGCGAATACCGGGAGCCTTCACCGGCCTGAAACGCAAGAATAATGCATTGACCGGCAGAAAACTTGAAAGGAGCAGTTACTGATATATGAACTACAGACTTACCGGTGGAATGGTATTTGGACCCGACTGTGTTTTCCGTAATGCTGATGTGTATATAAGAGACGGAAGGATAGCCGGGGAGAATGAAGCTTCTGATCAGGAGATTATTGATATAAGCGGTCTAAAGCTGATACCCGGACTCACGGATATCCATTTTCACGGCTGTAAAGGGCATGACTTTTGTGAGGGTGATCCGTCGGTTATACGGATAATGGCGGATTATGAGGAGTCCCGGGGAATAACCCAGATCTGTCCTGCCACCATGACCTTTCCGGAGGAAAAGCTTCTAAAG
>CADCQV010000163.1 GCA_902803625.1 uncultured Lachnospiraceae bacterium | reverse complement strand
ACCTCGGTTGAACCCATGTACTTTCCGGGATCTCCCATGATGTAGGTATCCTGATAAACAAGGAAGGTATTGTCAGCCTTTACTCCGGTGTCCGCATTGGTGTAATTGGATCCGTTCCATGCTGCTCCGGGTGAGAATACCTCGTATGCTGCAGAGATGTCATCTATATCCGCAAGCTCGCTCTTTCCGTCGATAACGTTCATAGCGTGCTGTGCAAGACCTGCTGAAACGGTATAGCCATATGAGAATGCCCATGTTCCGAATCTGCCTGCGCCGCCTTTTTCAACGACTGCCTTCTCAACCTTGGCAAGGATCTTCTCAAAGTCTCCTGCCTCAGCAGTAAGATCAAGTCCCAGCGCTCCGGGATATCCCATAAGAGGTGAAGGAAGGTCTGCCTCGATAAAGTATCCGCCGTTCTCGATAAGTCCGCGTAAAAGGGGCTCTGTGTGTGCATCATTGGTACAGAAGTATGCTGAATTCTGGCCGTACTTCTCAACCCACTCGGGAACGTGCTCTGCAATATAAGCCTGTGCACCGGGTACACCCACGTCAGTTGTGGGATCGGGAGCTGACTCCATCACAAACTTCATACCGAACTCTTCGCAGGCAGCCTTCATAATGGCTACACGACGGCTCATGGTCTCGTATGAAAGGTGACGGGGGAATGATATATGTACGAATGTATCGCAGCCAAGCTCGTGGGCGGTACGGATTATCAGATATCCTCTTGCCACAAAGTCATTGTTACAAACAAGATCTGCTGCGCTTCCTATCTCGGGAAGATCCTCGTGGCTCTCTCCTGCGATACAGAGAATGTCAGGTCTTCTCTCCTTTATCTGACGGAAAGCCTCGGTTGTTCCGGGGATGGCCTGATTAACGATGATGGCCTTCATCTTCTCGTCATCCGAAAGGTTTACGATGGTCTGAATGGTGGTCTCCAGCTCTTCGGTAAAGTTGTCGGGATATGTTGCGAGCATAACCCTGTCTTCTCCGTACTTGGCCTGGAAAGCCTCGGCTCCTCTTCTGTCATCCTCTGACTGGGAAACAGATCCGGTAACGATACCGATATGGTAATCGTCAGAGCCTTCAGACGCTGCTTCAGCACTGTCGCTGTCAGCCTCTGCGGCTGTATCAGCTGCTGCATCCGCCGCCGCATCCTCTGCGGGAGCCTCGGCCTTTTCTTCGGCTGCAGGAGCTTCCTCCGTTACAGTCTCAATGGTCGCTCCACCGGAATTGTTTCCGCAAGCCGAAAGAAGCATTGTGGAAGTAAAGACGGCAGCCAGTAATAAACTAACCAACTTCTTTTTCATAACTAATCCTCCTTTAAGAATCCAAGGGAGTCACATACCTATAACTCCACAAAGAGAGAGTATAACAAAAAAAATCAATTATGCCAATACCTTTTACACTTGTATCGTGCTATAATTGACACAAATATAACTTAAGGAGGGCAGGCAATGCAGGCTTATAAAAAAATCGATTTTCACAGGAATAAGGATGTGGTTCTTCGTTATATACCGGGGCATTTCATCACTCCTAAATCCCATGTCAATTTCTATATGGACTTAAGTGATATGAAATCCCGTCAGAGAGAGGCCCGGGCTACCGGAGAAGAGCTTGCGGAGTTTTATTTCTCCACCAATGTCATAGATACCATTCTTTGTCTTGATAATATGGAGGTTGTGGGATCCTATCTCGCCGACAGGCTCACAAAAGCGGGAGTCCTTTCCGCAAACGCCCACCAGACCATGTACATAACAAGCCCCGAGTACAATACCAGCGGCCAGATAATGTTCAGGGAAAACAATAAGCATATGATAAAAGGTAAAAAGGTTCTGGTGCTCATTGACTCGGCTTCAACCGGTTCCCTTCTGCACAGCGCGGTAAGAACAGTTAATTTCTACGGAGGCGAGGTTGTGGGCGTTGCCGCCATCTTCTCTCTTGCAACACAGGTGGCGGATATTCCCATCCGTTCCCTATACTCCTTAAGAGACCTCCCGGAGTACAAGAGCTTCGAACCGGATAAATGCCCCCTCTGTCAGTCCAATATCCCGGTCGATGCCATATGTAACGGCTTTGGCTATTCACTGTTATAAAAAAGCCCGATAAGGCTTTATCCGTTAAAGACTTTGACACGAATAAATCCCCCGGAGAGCTGTTCTCCGGGGGATTATTATTTTTGCTTTCCTGTATCTCTTAAAGCCCTTCAGATCCCGGACAGATACAGCGAATTGCTGCAAAGATCAGACAAGCCCCTGTGCCATCATCGCGTCGGCCACCTTTTCAAAGCCAGCGATGTTTGCGCCGGTCACGAAGTCCGTCTCATAGCTGTACTTCTTTGCAGCCTCTGCAACCTTGTGGTAAATCCCTACCATTATGTCCTTAAGCTTTCCGTCAACCTCTTCAAAGGTCCAGGACAGCCTCTCGGAATTCTGGCTCATCTCAAGAGCTGATGTTGCTACGCCGCCTGCATTTGCAGCCTTTCCGGGCATATAGAGAATCTTGGCTTTGAGATAGGCATCAATGGCATCCGCATCACTGGGCATATTTGCGCCCTCCGCAACAGCCCAGCAGCCGTTGTCGATAAGCTTCTTTGCATCCTCCCCGTTGATCTCGTTCTGTGTAGCACAGGGAAGGGCAATATCGCACTTGACACCCCAGGGTCTCTCACCCTCGAAGTATTTCGCTGTGGGAACCTTCTCCACATACTCCTTTATCCTGCCCCTCTTAACGTTCTTTATCTCAAATACCACGTCAAGCTTGATCCCGTCCGGATCATAGATATATCCGTTGGAGTCTGATAAGGTAACTACCTTTGCTCCAAGCTGCTCGGCTTTCTGTGTAGCATACTGTGCCACGTTCCCGGATCCGGATATAACAACCGTGGCATCCTTAAGGCTCTTTCCGGCATTACGTACCATCTCATCGGTAATGTAAACAAGACCGTAGCCTGTAGCCTCGGGACGTGCAAGGGAGCCTCCGAAGGAAAGACCCTTTCCTGTGAGAACGCCCTCATAGAGTCCGGTTATCCTCTTGTACTGTCCGTACATATATCCCACTTCTCTTCCGCCTACGCCGATATCCCCGGCAGGAACGTCCTCGTCAGCGCCAATATACTTGAAGAGCTCGGTCATAAAGCTCTGGCAGAATCTCATAACCTCTGCATCACTCTTTCCCTTGGGATCAAAATCAGATCCTCCCTTTCCTCCGCCTATGGGAAGTCCGGTAAGGGAATTCTTGAATATCTGCTCAAATCCAAGGAACTTCAGAATAGACTGATTAACTGAAGGGTGGAAGCGGAGTCCTCCCTTATAGGGTCCGATAGCGGAATTAAACTGTACCCTGTAGCCGAGATTTACGTGATTCTTCCCGCTGTCGTCGGTCCAGGGAACACGGAAGGTTATTATCCTCTCCGGCTCCACGAGCCTTTCCAGAAGAGCTGCTTTCCTGTAAGCCTCCTCATTTGCCTCAACCGCCGGCTTGATGGTCTCTATGACCCTTTCGGCGGCCTCAAGGAACTCATCCTCTCCGGCGTGCTTTTTCTTCAGTGCCTCGAAAACTTCATCAACATAGGACATTACGATCTTCCTCCTTAAATAAAAATAAAAAGCGCCCAAAGCAATGCAGAGCTTCCCTGCATCCCATAGGCGCCTTTGCCTCACAAATAATAAAACAACAGTCCGGAATTGTCAATTCTTAGTACAATAATCACTCTTTATATATGCGGCCTGTCCGTTATAGTTTATCTTGTACCATCCGTCGGTCTCTCCGGTAAGATCGTACCTATCGCCCTTATAGGCACTGCCGAGCTTGCTGGAATCCGTGCTTGCCCCGCTCCTTATCGTGACAGCCTCATTAACGGTGATCTTTCCGCTGGCTGCAGTCTCAGCCGCAGGTGCGGGAGCCGCAGCTTCCTCTCCGTCCTGATTTTCATCCGCAGTCTGAACCTCTCCGCTCACAACGGTATCGCCCTCTGCGGTAGTCAGGAATTCGGACTTGATATAAGCCTCACCGTCCTTATATTTGATCTTGCTCCATTCGCCGTCCTCGCTCACACGTACAAAGGTATCGCCCGCCGCGGCCTGGCCGATGACATTATCCTCTTCCGTTGTGGCACCGGAACGGATACGAACGGCATCAGTGGTCTTTACACGGACCTCTGCCCCGTTATCCGTGGCATTCTCCTCTGCCACCTCTTCTGCGGTTCCTCCGCTGTCACGGACCTTGGCTGCAGCCGATTCTGACTTAGTCTGAAGTGAATCCATAAATGCCGCAAGAGTGGGATCCGATTCGGTATTTGTGGCATACAGCTTGTCAACCTCCGCAAGAAGGTTCTGGACATCGCTCTGGTTCGCGATCTCCGTGATATAATCCTTCATGTTCTGGGGAAGGGAACCAATATCCTTCAAGTAGTAGGATCCGTCGGCATTCGTGCAGAGATAGAAGGTGGAAAGCCCGGGTGCAAGCGAATCTATGTTCTTATACTTGATCTCATAATATACAAATACTATGTAGGAATTGCTCTCGGGACCTGGCTTTGTATAGCAGGACATATTCTCATAGTCCTCGGTATATCCGGCCTTCACCTGGATCTTTGCCTTGTCCTCTTCATCAAGGGTATTCCCCATTTCAGCCATCTTGTCGGTATCGCCCTCGGCAACCGCATCATAATATTCATTAAAGAAGGAATTTATATCCTCATAGGCATTCTGTTCAAGCTTTGCGCTTTCCGGCACGGGTATAGGCTCTGTCCCGAGGGAATCGGTTTCCTCCGTTTTCTCTGTGGCTGCGGCCTCCTTGCTCTTATCGGAATCCTTCCTCCGGATACTGAATACCACCAATACCACCACAAGAACCACAAAAAGAACACCTACCGCAAAATACTGATAATGGTCAATGATAAATTCTTTTATATCTTCAGCCCCGTTTTTTTTCATATCCTGTCTATGCCGCTCCTCTCGTTTCACTGTTTTCTGCCGCTTCTTTTAAGCGATGTCTATTCTTTGCGTAAATGCGTTTGGAGGGATTCGAACCCTTGACACCAGGCGTCGGAGGCCTGTGCTCTATCCAGCTGAGCTACAAACGCAAAAAAATCTCTGAAAAAAACCTGACGTATCAAAGATAATACCACAGCTTTAAATCATAATCAAACATAATCTTCAGACAGCAATCACAGAGGCATATCCCGAAGTGCCGTCCCGGGCAGGGCGTATCTGCCTGTTCTCACTGTCCGAAGATCTGATATTTTCAGGAAAAATTTTGATGCGTTCTTTTATGAACAGATATCCAATATGCTGTTTTTATAGAGATATATGTTATCAGACAGGAAATCCTCAGCTTCCACAGAGGACTCGTTGACGCTTTTTACAAGATCGGAAAGCTCATTCTTCCCTATTTCCCCGTAATCCGGGACAATGATGAATTCGTGCACCGATGATGGAAGCAGGAAGAAATCGGTATTCAGAGTATCACGTATGCCATTCAGAAGCCCCGGATACAGAATTATCGAATCACCGTAATATCTGTCCCTGTTTGTGATGACATACATTTTCATCCTTCCCTCTCCGGTAATATCCTCTCCGGAGGCTGCGTACTCTCCCATATCGACGAGCTCCCTGATCATCTCTCCCAGCTCCTTTATTACCGGCATTTTTATCCTTGGCGTGTTCTTTACCGCGAGGATATAGAGTTCCTCCTCATCAACTCCCCACTTTTCCATCAGGTCGTTTCTCACGGTCACATTTCCCGCAGTGTCGAAAACATCATCAATGTATACGGTGTAGATAACGGCGAGATCAAGGAACCTCCTGTGGGGAACATCTTGTAAGAGCTCCTCATTCTTTTCCGCGTTGATAAGCCTGAAAATCAGCTTGTCCCTTACTCTGTCAAATTCGGTAAGGTAACACATATCCACGCTGTTCCCGGTCTTCTCCCTTGCGTAGATCCGGAGTATCTCATTCACTGCCTCCTTTACATTCATTTTTCCCTTCCTGTACTCGTCAAAGAGGGTTTCCAGATAGATCGTCGGAAAGACCGTTTCTCCCGGACCGGTGATGGAAATACCCGACATCCCTACCCCGTTGTTCTTGACAACATCTCTTTTTTCAACAACGAATTCATTGCCGCAGATCTCCAGAATATCCTGTATGACCTCCTCCCTGAAGCCCTCAAAATCCAAAACAAAATACTCCGGGCTCCTTTCCTTAAACATAAGCTGCATATCCATATTCTTCTCCTTTCCCGGCTATTGCCGAATATCTATTATTAATAATGGATACCTTAAGTGAAACAATATGGCGGAAAACGCCAAAGGATCTGCCATTCGGCAGAAAAGAAAATAAAATATTTACGGTAAAATAATGAAAAAATCCGGATATCCGCCATGCGGGCAGGAAATACCCGCATAACGGAAAAAATCACAATTCCTTAGAAGCGAATAAGAAAGTATAAAGCCTCAAAGACTCAGGCTCTTGATGAATACTCTCCGGTTCTTGTATCTATCTTTATCCTGTCACCCTGATTTACAAAAAGAGGAACCATAACCTGAGCGCCGGTCTCTACAATAGCGGGCTTCGTGGCACCGGTAGCGGTATCTCCCTTGAAGCCGGGCTCTGTCTCGGTGATCTCAAGCTCTACGGAAATCGGAGGCTCTATCGCAAATACAGATCCGTTATAGGAATTAACCTTGCAAACCTCGTTTTCCTTGACAAACTTCATCGCATCCCCTGCGATATCCTTACCAATGGAAATCTGCTCGTATGATTCGGGATCCATAAAGTTATAAAGATCTCCGTCTGCGTACAGATACTGCATATCCTTTCTGTCAATACGCGCTGTGGGGAATTTCTCCGTAGGACGGAAGGTCTTTTCCACAACTCCGCCGTTAATTATATCTTTTATCTTCGTCCGGACAAATGCCGCACCCTTGCCGGGCTTAACATGCTGGAATTCAATTATCTGATATACGGTTCCCTCGATCTCAAGTGTAAGGCCGTTTCTGAAATCACCTGCTGATACCATTAAAAACCTCCTGAATAAACTCTCTTAAAACAATAAAGCAGAAAATATTGTACCCCAAAGCCAAAAATAATTCAAGGATTTTCAGGCACTTTTATCCTTATTGGTAGCCGATAATGAAGTCCACGGCATGGATATAGCCCTTCAGTCCCTCTCCTATCACGGTTTTGTCACATACCGGGGATACCACCGATATCCTGCGGAACTCCTCCCTGGCGCTGATATCCGAAATATGAACCTCAACCTTCGGTATGGTGTGATAGGAATCCAGGGCATCCCTTATCGCATAGCTGTAATGGGTATAAGCCCCGGGATTTATCACTATCCCGTCTGTTCCGTCAGAATATGCTTCCTGTATCCTGTCTATGATGGCGCCTTCATGGTTTGACTGGAAGCACTCGACGGAAATACCCATTTTACCGGCATACTCATGAAGCATCATCACAAGCCCTTCATAGCTTTCGCTGCCGTAGATCTTCCTGTCCCTTATACCGAGAAAATTCAGGTTGGGTCCGTTTATAACCAATATCTTCAATGGCCTTATCTCCCTCTGTTGTATATCATTTTAAGCTTGTTTACGACCTCGTAGATCTCCTTACCGTCTATATCCAAAACGTGGTCCGCTGCATCAAGGTATAGCTCCTCTCTTGCATCCATCAGTGAATCCACCTTTTCATCGACGTTTTCACCCTTTAATAAAGGACGCTTTGACGACCTTTCCCGAAGCCTTTCCTTCAGAAGCTCACGGGACGCCCTGATATATACCACCGTTCCGCATTCCCTTAAAAGCCTCCGGTTTTCCTCCCTTACCGGCATTCCGCCGCCAAGAGAGACCACACCGTCCTTACAGATATCCGATCCGCATAATTTCCTCAGGTAGGAGGTTTCCAGATCCCGGAAATATTCCTCTCCGTGCTTTTCAAAGATAGCGTTGATACTGCATCCCTCTGCCTTTTCTATCTCCTTATCCGTATCCGCAAAGGAAAGCAGAAACTCCCCGGAAAGGATACGTCCGTATGTACTTTTCCCGCTTCCCATGAAGCCCTCCAGTATTATCCTTCCCATGAGCTTCCTTTGTATACCCTTTCCTTCAGCTTTTTCCTGACCGAATCTATGCTTTTCTCACTGACATCCCGATTATGGAACAGCTTAAAGCTCTCCACCGCCTGAAAGAGCAGCATATCGAGGCCGTTTACCGCCTTTCCCCCGTTCCTTTTTACCCTCTTCATAAAGGCCGTCTCAGCAGGGTTATATATTATATCCACGGCGCGGTTTATCTTCCTGTAAAAGCTCTCATCCTCTATGGGTGCCTTTTCGTTGTCCGGATAAAGCCCCACGCTTGTGCATTGGACACAAAAATACCCTTCACCCTCTATTTTTCCGTGATCGGAAAGTGACAGTATCTTATTCCTTTTATCCGATCCGAATTTTTCCTCCGCCTTTTTCACCGAACGGTTCAGAATACAGACCCCCCGGGCTCCGAGGGAGTACAGAGCGTTAAGCACCGCGTTTGCGGCTCCCCCGGCTCCGATCATTATGACCTCTTCTCCCCGGATATCAAAGCCGCATTCCCTGAGCTCGCGGATAAACCCGGCTGCATCGGTATTGTAGCCCTTATACCCTCCTCCGGCAAGGCAGAGGGTATTCACCGCACCGATCTCAGATGCGCTCCGGTCTATATCACATAGATACGCCATCACATCTTCCTTATGCGGAACAGTCACATTAAAGCCCCTGATCCCCATAGCATATGCCCCCTTAAGCACAGTCCCGGTATCTCCGCGGTTTACCCTGAATGCGGTATACACGGAATTTACCTTCTCATTCTCAGCGAGACTGTTATGGATAAAGGGTGAAAGCGTATGCTCCACCGGATCTCCGAGAAGCGCACAGACCGCCGTGCCTGCGTCAATCATCTCCTGCCCTTCCCTTTCTTATTCCTGTCCTTAAAATAATAGTAAAGAACTATGCTTTCAAAAAACCTCTTTATAACTATCTGTATCTCTTCCCTGTTATTGATCCTTTGGACGAGGATACTCCGGATCCCGCATCTTTTCGCGCCCCAGACATCGGTAAAGAGCTGGTCTCCGATAAGAACCGTGGTTGACGGCAGTGTCCGCATCCTTTTCATTGACTCGATGAAGCCGCTTTTTAAGGGCTTATTTCCCTTATAAATATAATCCGTATATTTTACGCTCTCTGCAAAGCTCTTCACCCTCTTTTCCCTGTTATTTGACAGAAGAAGGCATCTGAAGCCCATATAGTGGAGTCTCTTAAAAAGCTCCTTTGCCCTCCCGTCAGCGGGTGCGCCATGGGGCACAAGAGTATTGTCAATGTCGAAAATGATCCCCCTTATTCCGGACTTCCGGAGGGAGTCATAATCCACATCATAGGCTGAACGGGCATATGTTTCGGGGTAAAATCTCTCAATAAACACTTCAGCATCCGAAAAAAGGTGCCGCTACTGCAGCACCTTCTTTAATTCCTCCATAAATGAATTTATGTCCTTAAATTCCCGGTACACGGAAGCGAAACGCACATAGGCAACCGCCTCCAGATCCTTTAGCTTCTTCATCACCAGCTCGCCGATGACCGATGACTGTATTTCCCTGTCTCCTATATTAAAGATCTCGGTCTCTACCTCATCAACGAGGCTCGTTATCCGTTCCGCCGGGATCGGTCTCTTGTGACAGGCGAGTAATACTCCGTGTTCTATCTTTTCCCTGTCATAGGTTTCCCGGTTATTATCTTTCTTTATTACCATAAGGGGTATGGTCTCCACCTTTTCATAGGTGGTAAACCGCTTCCCGCACTCGTCACAGATACGTCGGCGCCTTATGGAATTGTTTTCGTCGGCAGGCCTCGAATCTATGACCCTTGTGTTTTCATGAGAACAAAACGGACACTTCATATTCTATTCCTACTTTTTCTTTGACCTGTTAAGGAAATCAGGCACGTCTATAGTCTTCCTTCCTCCCGGTCTCCTCAGGGATTCATAAGGCTGCTGCGGCTGCTGTGGCTGAACCGGTGCAACCGGAATACTGCCGGGAGTGGAAATATTGAGAGAACCCGTTCCGATAGGAGGACGCGGAACCACCACCTGTGGTGTGGGGATCAGGTTCTTTGTATCCTGCATAAATTCCGGATAGACCTTGTTTCCCTGACCCATTGTAAGGGGTGCCCTGCCCTGCTGCGGAGCCGCAGTAGCGGGATCCTTCATTCCGGTGGCGATAACCGTAACCTGCATAAGGTCGCCCTTGGACTCGTCTATGTAAACACCATAGATCACATTTACGTCTTCGCCTGTAATCTCCTGTATATAATCTCCGACTATCTCGGAATCCTTCAATGTTACATGACCCGAAACATTGACAACAACATCCGTTGCACCCTTGATGGTCGTCTCGAGAAGCGGGCTCTCAACAGCCTGCTGAACGGCTTTCTTTGCCCTCTCCTCACCGTCTGCGGCACCGATTCCGATGTGTGCGACGCCCTTATCCTTCATGGCAGTCTGAAGATCCGCAAAGTCAAGGTTTATATCTCCGGCATGAACGATAAGATCCGTAATGCCCTGCACCGCCTGCTGCAGAACCTCATCGGCCTTTTTCATCCCCTCCTTGAAGTCCATCTCATCATTATTGGGAAGGCTTCTCAGCTTCTCATTGGGGATCACTATCATGGTATCAACACCCTCTGACATGCGCTCGATACCGCTTAAGGCGTTCTCCATCCTCTTCTTGCCCTCGAACTTGAACGGCTTTGTGACCACCGCTATGGTAAGGATACCCATATCCTTGGCGATCTTCGCAATGACAGGAGCCGCACCGGTACCGGTTCCACCGCCCATACCGCAGGTGACGAAGACCATATCCACTTCCTTCAGTGCGTCTGCTATCTCGTCCTGGGAATCCTCGGCAGCCTTCTGTCCCTTTGCGGGATTTGCGCCGGCACCGAGACCGTCCTTTCCTATCTGGAGTATTCTGGGCGACTTGCTGAGCTGAAGAGCCTGGGAATCCGTATTGACGGCAAGAAAATCAACGCCACCGATCTTTTCGTCGATCATCCTGTTCACGGCGTTGTTACCTGCTCCTCCTACCCCTATAACAAGCATACGGCAAGCGCTTGTCTGATCATTATTCTTTATTTCAAGCACGAACTGCTTCCTCCTTAATCTCCCAAAAAAATCTGTTACTATAATATATTCAATTCGGTCATAAATCAATAACTATTTTACCCTAAAAAACCATTCTTTTTTCTTTTGGGTAACATAATTTAATTACGTAAACTGCCTGTCTTTTGGAGCGGATCAGTCGGCTTCAAAGCTGACAAAAGCATCGGAGTCGTTTTCCGTATAGTTTTCCAGATGCAGCACTCCCTTTTTCCCGGAAAGCTCAGGCTCGATATTTTTAAGCCTCATCATTTTCTCGTCAATATATGACATATCACCGATCAGCACCCTTACGTCTCCGAGGTACAGGGTGATGGAAGAATCCCCCGCAAAATAAATGCCGTCGGTTACAATGCTGTATTTTGTCAAAAGCTGGGTCAGAGACAGTATCTCGTTGAAAATCGCCGGATCATCCACCGGAAGCGGCTTACCGACTATACAGTGGTCGAATTTGAGACCGGTGACATGGGGCAGTCCCTCTATTTCACTGTCAGAGCTTTCGACGACGATGCCCTCCCGGTCAAAGTACATATATTTCCCCAGAAAATCCACATAGCCCGCCACGGCCTTTTCATACACCTCAATGGTTATGGTCGTGAGATCGTCGAATTTTACGTCCATCCTTTCGATGAAGGGAATGTCCTTTATGGGCTTATTCCTGTATTTGATCCTTAAAAAGAGCGCATTCCTGCCGATAAGGCTGTCCGAAAGCACCATTGACCTGATCTCATCGTCCGTGTAATGGGAATTTCCGGTTACATGCACCGTGGAGACCTTGTATTCCTGCAGAAAATAATAAAGGCCCCCAAAAAGGGCAACCACCACCGCCAGCACTATGATAAGCACAGTAAGGACTTTTACGTTCTTCAAACCTCTATACTCCTGGAAACGCTCAATACAAGGCCTATTTCAAACAAAAGGAACAAAACCGAGGTTCCTCCGTATGAAATAAAGGGGAGGGTTATGCCCGTATTGGGAATGGTATTTGTGACAACGGCAATATTAAGTATGACCTGTATGGCAATATGGGCCATAACTCCGGTCACTATAAATGCCCCGTACCTGTCCGGAGCGTTATTTGCTATCACCACGAATCTCCATATAAGGATGATAAACATAAACATTACTGCCACGGCGCCGAAAAGCCCAAGCTCCTCACAGATTATGGAAAAGATCATATCATTCTGTGCCTCGGGAACGAAGCCGAGCTTCTGGGTACTCTGTCCGAGTCCTTTACCGAATATTCCTCCGGCACCTATGGAATAAAGAGCCTGCAGGGTCTGGTAGCCCGTGCCCGAGGCATAGGCCTCCGGCTGAAGCCAGGCCCTGATCCTTGCCATACGGTAGCTCATTTCCTCGGGGATGATCCCGTGCATTACGAGATAGACCACAAGCACCGCCGCTCCCGTAATCAGTATCCCGATAATGAGAAATGGCAGTATCCTCGGGGAGCACACAAACATCATTACCGCTGCGATACCGAAAATAATAATCGCGGAGCTCAGATTACTCGTGATAAAAAGAACCATTGCCGCAGGCACCCCCGCAGCAATGAGACAGATAAAAAGCCCCGTACCCGTGGAGGTCAGCTTCTGTCCGTACTTACAGAGGTACGCGGCAAAGAGCAGTATCACCCCCACCTTTGCAGCCTCCGCGGGCTGCACCGAGACACCGATGTCCAGCCATCTTCTGGCACCGTTCTTTGTGACTCCCAGAGGTGTCATGACCAGAAAAACCAGAAACAGTGAGAAAAGGTAAATAAGAAGTGCAGGAGCGCGCCATAAATGGTAATCGATCCTGGATATCACTATCAGAACCACAAAGCCGAGAGCAGTGGCTCTCGCCTGGTTTTTAAGATAAAAGGAGGAATCATTGAATTTCAGGCTGGCTTCGTAGGAGCTCGCCGAATAGACCATGATAAGCCCGAAAAGGAGCAGAAAAATCACGGCAAAAAGGAGACTGAAATCCGTATACCTCCTTGTCTTTTTCTCGTGTCTCATAGTGAAGAAACGTACTCCTTAAAGAGTCTTCCTCTCTCCTCGTAGTTTTTGAACATATCCCAGCTGGCACAGGCCGGGGATAAAAGCACTGCGTCGCCGTCCGCTGCATTATCATATGCGATATTTACCGCGTCCTTTAGATCATCTGCCATAATAACCGCACCGAAGCCGTGGCGTAGGGCGCATTCCTTTATGGCCTCTGCCGTCTCTCCCATAAGGATTAAAAGCTTCACCTTCTTATCAAAGGCTTCGATAAATTCATCGTAGGAGCTCTTCTTATCATATCCGCCGCCTATCAGGATCGTGGGCTTTATCATAGCTTCAACGGCCTTTATGGCCGCATCCGGATTCGTGCCCTTGGAATCATTATAATAATCAACCCCGTTAAGGGTTCTTACATACTCGATCCTGTGCTCAACCGCCTTGAAATTCCTGACAGTATCCCTGATGATGTCGTCAGGGACTCCGAATCTCTTTGCCATAGCGACAGCAGCCATCACATTCTCAAGATTATGCCGCCCAAGAAGCTGTATCTCATCTACTGCCACTATACTTCTGCCGTTATATGAGACCGCTCCGTCAAAAATATGGACAAAATCCCTCTTCTCATTGATTGGAACATCGTTTACGGTGAAAAATACCACATCCGCCCTCTGATCATCTGCCATCGCCCGGGTAACCGGATCATCGAAATTCAGAACCAGGGTGTCATTCTCATCCTGGTTTTCGCTTATTCTTTTCTTCACGGCTGCATAGTTCTCCATGCTGTGATGACGGTTTAAATGATCCGGTGTCACGTTCAGCACCGCGGATATACGGGGTTTAAAACCGTGAATGGTCTCCAGCTGGAAGGAGCTTATCTCCGCAACCGTGATGGTTCTGTCCGTGGTTCCGTCAGCGTGCAGGGTATAGGGATCCCCGATATTTCCGACAACCAGCACATTTCTGTCGGTCCCGTCGGAATATGCCTTCATGATCTCTCCCAGCAGTGTGGTGGTTGTGGTCTTTCCGTTTGTCCCGGTTATTGCGAGAAGCTCTCCCCTTGAAAACCCATAGCCGAGCTCTATCTCTCCGGTGACATATACACCGCGCTCTGAAAGCTCCTTTACAAGAGGATTATCAAGCGGCACCCCGGGACTTAAAACAAGGATATCCGTTTTATCTTTTTCTTCCTCCGGCAAAGCTCCGCAGATGATATTAATCCTGTCGGTATCTTCAAAGGAAGCACTCAGAGCATCCCTATCTGTTTTCACGTTCTCGTCAAAAAGAGTGACCCGGGCACCGTTTCTTAAAAGCAGCCCTGCCGCTGCCCTTCCGCTTAACCCGGTTCCGAAAACCAGACAGTTTTTATCCCTGTATCTAATACTCATATCATTTGT
>CADCQV010000162.1 GCA_902803625.1 uncultured Lachnospiraceae bacterium | reverse complement strand
GTTGCATCGCCGGTATACTATGCGTCGGCAAATGCCACCCTGATAGCCTGCCTTGACCGGCTTTTCTACAGTACTAACTTTGATAAGGCCATGAAGGTAGGAGCTTCTGTAGTGGTAGCAAGGCGTGGCGGCTGCTCTGCAACCTTTGATGAGCTGAATAAGTACTTCACCATCTGTGGTATGCCGGTTGCAGCAAGCGAATACTGGAACAGTGTACACGGGAGGGAAAAGGGACAGGCAGAAAAGGACGGCGAAGGTCTCCGCACCATGAGAGTTCTTGCACATAACATGGCTTTCCTTATGAAGAGCATTGCCCTCGGAAAAGAGAAATACGGAATGCCGAAACAGGAAGAGAGAGTCTGGACACACTTTATATCTGATTGATCGGAGGTATCAACATGTCAAAAGCATTAGTAGCTTATTTTTCAGCAAGCGGAGTAACAAAGAAGCTGGCAGCAAACCTTGCCGCCGCAATAGGTGCGGATCAGTTTGAGATCGTGCCTGAAAAGCCTTATTCAAAGGCAGATCTCAACTGGCAGGATTCCGGGAGCAGGAGTTCTGTTGAGATGAAGGATCGTTCCTGCCGTCCTGCCATAGCTTCAAATGTAGATGATATGGCTCAGTATGATGTTATTTTCATAGGATTCCCGGTATGGTGGTATCGTGAGCCTTCTATCATAGATACCTTTGCAGAGGCATATGACTTTAACGGAAAGACAATAGTTCCTTTTGCAACATCCGGATCAAGTGGGATAGGAGACTCCGGAAAGAATATCGGAGAACTTGCAAAGGGCGCAAAGATTGATGATGGCAGACGCTTTTCAGCAAACGCATCAAGCGGGGAACTTAAAGAATGGGCCGGGAAATTCATTAACTGATATGGGGTGACATATTGATGGGAAGATTAAAGGAACTCAGGAAATACATCAATTCAGAACTTGAAAAGATGGAGAACAAAGATGACATTATCAGTGCCACTAATCACCTGTACGGTGTCTCTCTGGCGGCAACAATACTTGCCAAAAAGCGTGACATAGATCCGGAAATAGCCGCAATGGCGGGAATGCTCCACGATCTTCATGCGTATAAAACCGGATCATATGATGATCATGCCCATAAAGGAGCTGATCTGGCAAGGGAGATCCTTGGAAAACTCAATTTTACGAGTGATGAGGAGACGGATGCCATATGTTCTGCCATATATCATCACGATGATAAATTTGCTATAGATTCCCCAATAGATGAGCTTCTGAAGGATGCTGACGTGACGCCATATACGAAGAACTGTGGCTGTCTGGATTATATGGTTTAAGAGGAGATTCGCGTGGATTATATACATACCGTACAGTATTACGAAACGGACAAGATGGGGATAACCCATCATTCGAATTATATAAGATGGATGGAAGAAGCGAGGATCGATTTTCTTTCGCAGAACGGCTGGGATTATGCAAAGCTTGAAGAGATAGGAATAGTCTCCCCGGTTCTTGATATTTCCTGTGATTTCAAGGTATCTACCACATTTCCAGAGAAGATATTTATCTGTGTGTCTGTCGAGAGCTTTAAGGGTGTGAAACTTCATCTGAATTATGAAATGAAGAATGAATCCGGGACAACCGTATGTGCCGGAAAATCAACTCATGCATTTTTAGACAGTTCCGGAAGACCGGTAAAGATGAAACATGAATTTCCGGAGCTTTATAGGACACTTACAGAACTGGCAGATCATTGAAGGGTGTAAAAGAATGGATCAATGTGATATGTGCGCTTATCTGACGTATGACGAAGAGGATGAGACGTATTACTGCAGTGTGGATATGGATCAGGACGATGTTTCCCGGCTTATGAGCGGAGACAGACGTTCTTCATGCCCATTCTTCCGTGATGGTGATGAATATAAGGTTGTAAGACACCAGTAAGCCCGATTTTATGCGGGTTACGGGGGTCCATTTACATTTCGGGGTTTCAAAGACCCCGAATTTTTTTCTTTAAATAGTATTGAACAAATGTTTACTATTCACTTTTGCCGGTGTGATCTGAGATTAGATATAACCTGTGCGCGTAAAACCTGGCTGAAGGTGGGGAGGGAATCAATTTCGATGTCCAGAAAGCTTATCAACACTGAAACTGTCAGAGGATGAAAAAGTTTTTCGACAATTTTAATGGCGGAAATACGGCATTTTTAAGAAGTATCCTTGAAGATTATGAAAAAATACGACTGAAAAGTGTGATTGACCTTGATACTACTGGTTTTCTCTTCTTTTTGGGGCGGTCACTCCTCTCAGGATATCCTGCTCTGGATAGTGAAGGTTATAGTATTCAGAAGCAGCAGGATATCCGTCGTCGTGACCGGTGCTTCCGCACGCGATATCCATGCTTTATCCAATATGACGGAAGTGGGGAGAGTTGTTTCCAACGCATCCCGGGAACCGACACAACGGCGAGCTACTCTACACCATATAGGGTTTCTTTTATACGTGCGGGTAGTCTTAAAAAATCTACGAAAGAGCATGTAAGGTTCCTGATGTCACAGATACAGACTTAAGCCAAAGGATACGATAATACTAAGATTACAGTCACATGTATCACAGACGCTCCGATCGATAAGAGTTTGCTGATAACCTGGCCGTGTTATCCAGAGGGGTTGCTGACCTGTATCCGGAAGCTGAGGGGGCTATCCTTATTATCGGTGAAAGCATAAAACGGGAAGTAG
>CADCQV010000161.1 GCA_902803625.1 uncultured Lachnospiraceae bacterium | reverse complement strand
TAAGGGAGGTGTCATCCCGGAATGCAAAAGCTGCCACGGCCACACAGGAACCATCGTCCATATTGCGATCGACGGAGTATATGCAGGCCACGTGCTTATATCTGACGTGATAAAGCCCCACAGCGCGGAAGCCGTTCAGGCTCTTAAAAAGGCCGGCGTAAGGGAAACCGTGATGCTTACCGGGGACAGGCAGAGCACCGCGGGAGAGGTGGCAGCGGCATTAAAGATCGACAGGATCTATAGCGGTCTTCTTCCCGGGGACAAGGTATCAAAAATAGAGGAGCTTATAAATGAGAAGCAAAGAGAGGAAGACCGGGTGGCCTTCGTTGGTGACGGGATAAACGATGCTCCCGTTCTTTCAAGGGCGGATGTAGGGATAGCCATGGGAGCCCTCGGCTCCGATGCAGCAATAGAGGCTGCTGATATAGTGCTGATGGATGACGATCCGTTAAAGATCAATACAGCAATAGCCATATCAAAAAAGACCCTTGGTATCGTCCGGCAGAATATCTGCTTTGCCATAGGCGTGAAGGTAATATGCCTGATACTCGGAGCCCTTGGCTTTGCAAATATGTGGACCGCTGTTTTTGCTGACGTGGGTGTGATGGTCCTTGCGGTATTGAACGCCATGAGATGTATGCTATAATGAAACCAGCGGGCGTACCGTTTCTCTATAACATGATTCGGACGCCCAAAGTCAAATGGCTTTTTGAACAAGTTCAAACGCCATTTAGACTTTTGGCGTTTGTATCATATCATCTTTATCGGAGGAAAAAATGCATATATCTTTTATCGGATGCGGAAATATGGGCACTGCTATGATGCAGGGTATCCTGGATTCCGGCATTGCAAAGGCAGCCGACCTTACAGGGGCGGACAGATCGGAGGTACTTCTTAAAAACAGGAAAGAAGTGCTTGGGATCTCAACAACAACGGATAATAAAGAAGCTGCAGAAAAGGCGGATATCCTTATCCTGTCGGTAAAGCCCCAGTTCTATGAAGAGGTCATAAGCGGGATAAAGGATGCCGTCCGGGACGATGTCATTATAATAACCATAGCCCCGGGAAAGACCCTCTCCTGGACAGAGGAGAAATTCGGAAGGAAGCTTAAGGTGATCCGCATGATGCCGAACACTCCCGCTCTTGTGAAGGAGGGGATGATAGGTCTCTGCGCCAATGATAAGGTCACGGAAAAGGAGCTTGATACGGTCAGGGAGCTATGCAGCGGCTTTGCAAAGACCGAGGTGATACCAGAAAACCTTATGGATGTGGTAACAGCAGTCAGCGGTTCCTCTCCCGCCTATGTTTTTATGTTTATTGAAGCAATGGCGGATGCGGCCGTAGCCGGAGGGATGCCGAGGGACAAGGCATATACCTTTGCTGCGCAGGCGGTCCTCGGAAGCGCGAAGATGGTACTCGAAACAGGTATGCACCCCGGAGAACTAAAGGATATGGTCTGCTCTCCTGCGGGAACCACCATACAGGCCGTGCGGGTCCTGGAGGAAAGGGGCTTCAGAAGTGCGGTCATAGAATGTATGGAAAAATGCCTTGAAATATCACGCAGTCTTTGATATTGACTTTTCCTTTGGACTTTGGTAGGATAGACAAGCGTGACACGCTGGAATGGCTCAGGAGGTAGAGCGCATCATTGGTAGTGATGAGGTCCGCAGTTCGACTCTGCGTTCCAGCAGTTGCAATAATCCAATCCCCCAGGCGAAAAGGTCTGGGGGTTTTTTCAAAGAATGATAGAAATGATTCAGAAGCCGGAGGGTTCTGAACAGATTCGAAGGAAATAAGCTCTTGAAATATGTGATAGATCTAAAGAAAATCCCAGACAGAGAAAAATTACACGATGCTTTTTCAAAAACCCTTTCTCTGCCTGAGCATTATGGAAGAAACCTGGATGCACTTCATGACTGCCTGACGGAGGATAATGCTCCCCTGAATCTGGTGTTCATAAACCGCGCTGCACTTTCTGACGGGATGTCGCAGTATGTTGAAAAGCTTAGCGCTATGCTTTCAAAGGTGAAGGAGGAACGCTCCCTTTTTTCATATTCTGTTTTTGAGGGTAAGGAAAAGAAGCTCGGCACCGTGATCTTTGACATCGGAAACGTGCTTATCCGCTTTAGGAGCCTCGATTTTGTACGTGCTAGATACGGTGAAGAAATGGGCTTAAGGATAGCCAATGCAATGTACGGAGATGGACGCTGGTCCGAGCTTGACCGGGGCGTGAAAAGCGACGAAGAGATTCTTCAGAGCTTTATGGATGCCGATCCATCCATTCCTCCTGAGTACATCAGATGGTGCTTTGACCATGTGGCAATGGCGGTATTACGCTGCGGCTACTCCATTCCCTGGCTCAGGGATGTGAGGAAGCTCGGCTACAGGATAATGTATCTTTCCAATTATTCAAAGCACGTTATGCATGCGAGGCCGGAGGTCCTTGACTTCCTGCCTTTAATGGACGGCGGGATCTTCTCCTGCGATGTGAAGCTTATTAAGCCCGATATTGATATTTTCAGGCTGTTTACGGACAGATTTATGCTTGACCCGAAGGAATGCCTTTTTATCGACGACAGAGCCGATAACTGCGAAGGTGCCGGAAAGGCCGGAATGAACTATTACCGTTTTGAGTCATATGAGAAAGACAGGCCGGAGATCATGAATATCCTTGACCCGGAATACAGATGACAAAGACAAGAGAAATACTTGAAAAAGTGAAAAACGGAGAGCTGTCCGTTACGGATGCGGAGAATTATTTCAGGACAGAGCCCTTTATGGAGCTTGACTTTGCGAAGCTTGACAGCCACCGAAAGCTGCGTACCGGTTTTCCGGAGGTTGTTTACTGCGAAGGAAAAAGCCTTGAAAACCTCCTCTCCATATACGGGAAGCTTAAGGAGGAGGACGGCTCGGTATTCGGCACCAGAGCCTCAAAGGAGCAGTATGAATTTGTAAGAAAATCCCTTCCGGAGACTGAGTATGATCCTGTTTCAAGGATAATGAGGATCGGAGCCGGAGAAAAGGAGCTAAGCGGAAACATCGCGGTATGCTGTGCGGGAACGGCAGACATCCCGGTTGCGGAGGAAGCGGCTAAGACAGCTGAATTTTTCGGTTCATACGTTGAACGGATATACGATGTCGGAGTAAGCGGTATTCACAGGCTCCTAAGCCAGACCGCACTCTTACAGAAAGCAAACTGTGTGATAGCCGTAGCCGGAATGGAGGGAGCCCTTGCAAGTGTCCTCGGCGGTCTTGTGTCAAATCCGGTCATAGCTGTTCCCACCTCTGTGGGATACGGGGCAAGCTTAAAGGGGTTATCGGCACTGCTTACCATGATCAATTCCTGTGCCAACGGCGTAGCTGCGGTAAATATAGATAACGGCTTCGGTGCCGGCTATATTGCAACCCAGATAAACCGCCTTGCCACCGGAAGAAAGGAGTAAAGGCTTGAATACTCTATATCTTGAATGTAACTCCGGAATAAGCGGGGATATGACTGTTGCGGCGCTTCTCGATCTCGGAGCCGACAGGCAGAAGCTTGAGAAGGCTCTGTCCGGAATAAAGGATGAGAGCTTCCGGATTGAAATAAGCAGGGTAAAAAAATCCGGGATAGACTGCTGTGATTTTAACGTAATACTGGATAAAGCGCATGAAAACCATGATCACGATATGGAATATCTATACGGATCCTCTGACCCCGGGAAAACAGATTCACCGGAAAATGACCACCACCATCACCATACACACAGAAATCTCAAGGATATTATCAACATAATAGAATCTCTGGATATCAGTGACAAAGCCCGGGGACTTGCAATACGGATCTTTACGATCCTTGCGGAGGCCGAGGCAAAGGCACATAACATGGCGATAAATGAGGTGCACTTCCACGAGGTCGGAGCCATTGACTCCATAGTGGATATAGTGGCCGCTGCGGTCTGCTTTGATGATCTCTCTATTGACGAAGTGATAATACCGAGAATATGTGAAGGAACCGGCAGCGTCAGATGTCAGCACGGACTCCTTCCCGTGCCTGTGCCTGCGGTTCTCAATATTGCGGAAATGTGTAATCTCCCTCTGTCCATAACGGAGCATAAGGGAGAATACGTGACACCAACCGGAGCCGCCTTTGCCGCAGCGGTAATGACCTCAACAAAGCTCCCTGAGGTGATCATTCCAAAGAAAACGGGACTCGGAGCGGGAAAACGTGAGCATGAGAAGCCCGGCATTTTAAGAGCGATACTTTTATGAATAAAAAGCTGCCCCATAAGCATGGCGAAAAATCAGATATGATAGTTTCACATTTCCCGGAGAGCGAGGTCATAAATTCAGTGTCCGAAGCCTTAAAGCAGCTGGGAGATCCGAGCCGGCTCCGTATTTTCTGGCTTCTTCTTCATACCGAGGAATGTGTTACGAATATCGCGGCTGCGGTAAATATGACAAGCCCTGCCGTATCACATCACCTGCGTCTCCTTAAAGCCGCAGGACTCATTGTTTCACACCGTGAGGGAAAGGAAATGCTCTACAGGGCGTCCGACACGGCTCTTACGGAATCACTCCACCAAACGATCGAGCATGTGGGTGAGATAGCCTGTCCAAGGGGAAAGCAGTAAGCTCCTATGTCCTATCGTCCCTTGATCTTTTTTCTTATCCTTGTAAGGGCATTATCCGTGGATTTTTCGTCCCGGCCAAGGACCTTCGCGATCTCTCCGTTTTTCATACCGATAAGCCTTAAGTCCAGCACCTCCTTTTCGAGCGGACTTAATTCCTCCTCGATGATCCTGTAGAGCTCCTCCGTATTCTCCCTGTCTATAAGTAAGCCCTCCGGATCGTGTGTATATCCGGGAAGACCGTTGATATCGCCGTTTTCTGCCGTGTTTTCTTCTTCGTCATATATGGAAACAAAGCTGTTTAAGGGGAGATGCTTCATCCGTCCCATATTGCGGACAGCATTATAGAGATGTCTGGTGACCACCAGATTGCAGAAGGTTGCAAGGGAAGCATCCCGCCCGGGATCATACTCTCTTATCGCTCTTAAGAGGCCGATCATTCCCTCCTGGAGAAGGTCCTCCTTTTCACCCCCAAGTATGAACACGGTGGACGCCTTCATTTTCACTATATACTTATACTTTTCAAGCAGAACCTCTACGGCATAATCATCCCCGTCCTTATAAAGGGTGAAGAGCTCGTCGTCCTGCAGATTTTCATAATCGGGGTTTCTCATACAGAATGCCCGTTTCTCTTTGCCTTCAGCATTCTCTGCCGCACCACCTCAAATGCGATCACTCCCGCTGCGACCGAAGCATTAAGGGAATCTATATCACCTGAGGTCGGTATGGCTATCCGATAGTCACAGTTCTCCTTTATGAGCCTTCCGACACCCTCTCCTTCAGATCCGATGACTATCCCAATCGGTCCGGTCAGATCCTGCTCGAAAAGACACTCTCCGTCCATATCGGCACAGGCAAACCATAGACCCTTTGATTTCAATTCTTCGATGGTGTTTTTAAGATTCGTGACCCTTGCAACCGGAGTGTAGTTTATCGCTCCCGCAGATGCCTTCACAACCGATGCGGTAAGCCCCACTGCCCTGTTTTTCGGGATGATCACCCCATGGGCTCCTGCCATATTTGCGGATCTTATAATGGCTCCCAGATTGTGGGGATCCACTATATTGTCAAGGATAAAAATAAAGGGATCCTCCTGCCTCTCCTCCGCTCTCTTCAGTATATCCGAAACCTCGGAATACTTATATGCCGCAGCATAGGCAATAACCCCCTGATGCTTCCCCGTAACGGAGATCTCATCAAGCCTTTTCCTGTCCACGAAGTCGATCCTGACTCCCTGCTTCCTCGCTTCACGCTTCACGGTCTGTATGGGGCCGTCTGCCGCTCCGTCCAGGATGAAAAGCCTGTCAATTGTCTTTCCCGAGCGGAATGCCTCTATGACCTCATTCCTGCCCTCGATTACCGATTCCTCGTATCTCATTCCTCTTCGTCTATCTCTATGGCTCTCTTTAAGAGCTCCTCTATCCTCTCATGCTTATCCTGAAGGTAAAGCCAGCCGAGAAGGCACTCAAAGCCCGTTGCCCTGTGATACACTGCCGCACTGGCATTCTTTGCATGTGTCTCGGTCTGTGCATTTTCGCCCCTTCTGAATATTTCAAGCTCCTCGGGGCTTAAGCCTTCCTCCTCTATGATGGCGGATACCGCCTTTTCCTGGGCATTTGCGGAGACCAGGCCCACGGTTTTCTTATGGAGCTTATTAACGCTCATATTCCCCTTTCTCACCACGTAATCTCTCATGAAAAGCGTACATACCGCGTCTCCTAAGAAAGCAAGGGTCAGGGGGGAATATGTTCTCAGTCTTTTCTCTTCCATTTAACGCCCTGTCTCGTATCCTCCAGGATTATTCCCTTTAGAAGAAGCTCATCTCTTATCTCGTCCGCGCGCCCAAAGTTCTTATTCTTTCTGGCTTCCTGCCTCTCATTGATAAGAGCCTCAATGTCTGCGTCTAAAAGCTCCTCCTTTTCTTCCACAATGAGACCGAGAACCTCTGTAAGGCTTAAAAGCTCCTCCTTAAGCGCCGTAAGGTAACCCTTCGGACTATTTTCATCTGCCGTCGTATTTATGTACTTCACAAGCTCAAATACGACCGACACCGCATCGGCGGTATTCAGATCATCATCCATGGCCTCATCAAAGCGGCGGGTATATTCCTTTATTTCCTTAATCTGTTCTTTGGAAGCCTCTCCCCCGGCTGCATCCTTAAGAAGGAAGTCAAGCTTTGATGCCGCGGTCTTTATCCTTTCAAGCCCCGACTTTGCGGCCTCCATAAGCTCCGCGGAAAAATTAAGGGGACTCCTGTAATGGGCGGAGAGCATAAAGAAACGCAAAACCTGCAGATCGTATTTTTCGGAAATATCCCTTACCGTGAAGAAATTATTGAGGGACTTACTCATCTTCTCCCCGTCGATATTAAGGAAGCCGTTATGCATCCAGTAGTTGGCAAAGGGAACTCCGTTTGCGGCTTCCGACTGGGCGATCTCGTTTTCATGGTGAGGGAATATGAGATCCTCTCCGCCTGCATGTATGTCTATGGTGGCACCCAGATACTTCTTTGCCATCACACAGCATTCCGTGTGCCATCCGGGCCTCCCGTCGCACCAGGGTGAAGGCCAGAAGGGTTCCCCCTCCTTTTTCGGCTTCCAGAGGACAAAGTCCAGATAGTCCTCTTTTCCGTCATCACCTTTAACCTTTATCTCTCTCCCGTGGCCTGCCTCCAGGTCCTCAATGTTTTTATGGGAAAGCTTGCCGTAGCCCTCTGACCTTCTGGTCCTGAAGTATACCGTGCCGTCCCCGGCCTTATAGGCATAGCCCTTTTCAATAAGGTCCGATATGAGCTCTATCATACCCTCGATCTCCCGGGTTGCCCTGGGATGGACCGTTGCAGGCAGGACATTCAGTCCCTCCATATCCTTTTTGCACTCCGCTATATACCTTTCGGATATCTCATC
>CADCQV010000160.1 GCA_902803625.1 uncultured Lachnospiraceae bacterium | reverse complement strand
GATAATCAATTCAGCACGATAATCAATTCTATGTTTCTAATTCCATAATGGATTCCTGATAGCCGCAGAGATATCTATAGCACCCGCCAATAGCCATTTTTCTTGGATCCGACTCTTTCTATGAAACCGTTTTTTCTTAGGAAAGATACATTATTCTGAATGGCTGTCTTACCAACACCTACGGTAACCATCAGTTTTGCATGCGTTACATTGGGATCATCACGCATGGTATCCACTGTTTTTTTCTGTGTAGCATTCAATGGTTGTTTTCTATCCCCCACTTTATCCCCCACATTAAACCACAGGTGAGGTATAAATGTGGGGAATAAATGTGGAAAGGCCATTACCTTAACCGCTTCCAGGTGTCTACCAACACGGTAATCCGCTGTCAAGGGCAGGCTCTGTGCATGGCACCCTTGACAGCGGCTTCCCGTGCCGGTATGGAACAATTAAGCGGTTAAGGATAATTATTGAGTTATAAGGATATCTCCTCCTCTTTCCTTACTGTTCTCTGGAGGATACGGGGTTCCCTTTCTCTATCTCTTTCCCTCTGCTTCTGCTCCCGGTATCCTTTCTCCAGTTTCGCCAGAAGGCTTTCCCTTTTCGGATGGAGGAAGTTATTGAATTGCTCCCAAAAGCCATTCTTTTCCAGGAACTGTTTGCACTTTTCAATCAAGGAATTCTTTTCCTTCAGGCTCCTGCTCAGGCCGGAGATCTTTTCCTCATATGAATCCATAAGCTTCAGCTTGGTTTTTGACTTGTTGTAGACCCTTTTTATTTCTTTCCAGTCCTCTTTTTCAACCTTGACAAAGCCTGTATCCCTGCCAAGAAGGTCATAAATAGTCTTGGCTTTGGGACCCTTTCCCTTTTCCTTTTCGTCCTTTACAATGGCATCAGCTTTCTTTATGAGGTCTTCACGGATCTCAAATTTTTCAAGCCTCTTCTGAGTCTCCGCTTCCTTTTCAGCCATCTCCTTAAGCTTTTTCCTCTCCTCCTCCACTTCATTATTCATCTCTTCAACCTGATGCATGGCATCCCGGTATTCCGGGAGCGAGAGGTTTTCTCTTTTCACTCCTTTCTCATATATCTCAATTCCCCTTTCCTGGCACAGTTCTTTGATATAATTCCTCTCCCTTTCCTGCCAGAATACCGTCTCATTCCTGTTGCGCTTTACTGCTTTCGGGATCCCCATCTGCTGCAGGGCTTTGGTAAGGCTGTTCCTTGTTTCCATCCCCCTCTTATAGCCATGGGCTACCGGGATATAATCCAGATGCAGATGGGGTGTTGCCTCATCCATGTGGAGCACGGAGTTAAAGAGGTAGAGGTTCGGGTTCCTTTCCTGAAACGTCCGGGCATATTCCCGCAGCACTTCAGCTGCTACATAGACATCATTAAGATCCGGGGCATCCTCCCGGAAAAAACCGGTATCATTTTTGTCACCGATCTGGACCACATTTTCATAGAAGAGCTTCTCACCGTTTCCGGAATGCTTTATCTCCGTGATATAGTCCCCTTTCTTCCGGTCTTCCCTGGTCTGCTTTGCGTTATAGTCTTCCAGTGCCTGACCAAAGCAATGTTCATATGCCTGCTCTAAAGACTCCTGTTTATAGTATTCGTTATATTCTGTCCGGGTCCTGTCCACGTTTTCCGCAATGAAGTCACGGTTATTATGGGCTATGGATCCCTTTCCCTTTACAAATGATATAGTTTTTGCCATCTATCCAATCCTTTCTCAAAGTAATGTTTTATATACACTTCACTAGCGTGGGGCTTTGTTACTTTCGCCGAAAGTAACGCCTTATTACTTGTGACGCAAGCGTCACAAGATAAGGCGCCCCTTCCGGGGTGGGAACCGGAACTTTCATTTTTTACTCTTTTTGATTTTTCCCGTTTACTTCGTTTACAACCCCGTCAACCCCTTGTATTAAGGCATTTTTCTGTAAACAGCCTTGTTTACAAGGGCAGGGCAGTTGTAAACGAAAACATGTAAACGGAGCCTAAAAAACTTTTATTTTTCTGTTGCTCACTTAAATGGAACATCCTCTTTAGCTGCAGGGACAAAACCATCGTCCTTTGAAATACGCTTCCATCCCCTCTGAATCCCATGATCCCTAAACCTATGGGAGCTTACCGGCTGCCATCCATTCACGGCTTCATTCATGATGCTGTTGATT
>CADCQV010000159.1 GCA_902803625.1 uncultured Lachnospiraceae bacterium | reverse complement strand
TGCCGGGTATGTCAGGCGGAGCGGAGGCAAAGGGACTTGTCAATATCAATACGGCTTCGGTATCCGAGCTTACGGAGATCAACGGGATCGGAGAAAGCCGTGCACAGGCCATTATCAGCTACCGGGAAGAAAACGGGGCTTTCAGAAGTATTGAAGAGATCAAAAATGTTTCCGGAATAAAGGACGGTCTCTTTAATAAGATCAGGGATCAGATCACGGTTTAAATGGCAAGAAGAGTTCTGGTTGTAGACGATGAAAAGACAATAGTAAAGGGTATCAGCTTCAGCTTAAAGCAGGATAATATGGAGGTTGATACCGCTTTTGACGGCGAGGAAGCCGTTGAAAAAGCGCGGGAGGGTGATTACGATATCATCCTTCTTGACGTGATGCTTCCCAAGCTTTCGGGCTTTGATGCCTGTCAGGCCATCAGGGAATTCTCGGATGTCCCGATAATCATGCTTACCGCAAAGGGCGATGATATGGACAAGATCCTGGGACTGGAATACGGTGCCGACGACTATATCACAAAGCCCTTCAACATTCTCGAGGTGAAGGCCAGGATAAAGGCCATTATGCGCAGGATCGAGAAAAACTCCGACAGCAGCGGGGCGAGGAAGCTTCTTGTCAAGGGCGCATTGAAAATGGATCTGGAGAACAGGCGCATCTATATTTATGAACATGAGATCAATCTGACTGCCAGAGAGTTTGATGTTCTTGAGCTTCTGGCAAAGAATCCCAATAAGATATATTCGAGGATGGATCTCCTGAATCTGATCTGGGGTAAGGATTATCCCGGTGACGAGCGTACGGTTGACGTCCATATCAGGCGTCTGAGGGAAAAGATCGAGGAGAGTCCGAGTAATCCCCGGTATGTCCACACAAAGTGGGGAGTAGGCTACTACTTCGCCGGCTGAGTGTGGGTGTATTCCGGAAAAAGTTACGAGAACCCTGAGTCAGCATTTATTTTATAAAGGAGGCAAAAGTGAGCGATTATTTCAAGAATGTACCAAAGGTAAAGTATGAAGGACCGAAGAGCAAAAATCCCTTCGCCTTCAAGTTCTATGATCCCGACAGGAAGGTTGCCGGGAAGACCATGCGTGAGCAGCTGAAATTCGGTATGGCCTGGTGGCATACTCTCTGTGCCAACGGACAGGATATGTTCGGGTCTCCAACCATGGACAAGAGCTTCGGAAATAAGGAGGCAATGGATCTTGCAAAGGCCAAGGTGGATGCAGGCTTTGAGTTTATGGACAAGCTGGGGATCGATTATTACTGCTTCCATGACCGTGATATTGCTCCTGAGGGAAGGAATATAGACGAGAGCACGGAAAACCTGAATACCATCGTTGATATCCTTAAGGATAAGCAGAAGGAGAGCGGGAAGAAGCTTCTCTGGGGAACGGCCAATCTCTTTAATAATCCCCGTTACATGCACGGTGCAGGTACGGCTCCGAATGCAGATGCCTTTGCCTATGCTGCAGCACAGTTAAAGGCAGCTCTGGAAGCCACCAAGACACTGGACGGCGCAGGCTATACCTGCTGGGGAGGACGTGAGGGCTACGAGACCCTTCTCAATACAGATATGGGGCTGGAGCTTGACAATATGGCCAGGCTCTTCAAGATGCTGATCGCCCATGCGGACAAGATCGGATTCACAGGTCCTTTCTACATTGAGCCTAAGCCGAAGGAGCCCACAAAGCACCAGTATGATTTTGATGCAGCAACCTGTGTAAACTTCCTCCGTGCATACGGACTTATGGACAGATTCAGGCTCAATATAGAGACAAACCACGCTACCCTTGCAGGACATACTATGCAGCATGAGCTGAGAGTGGCAAGAGTGAACGGAGTATTCGGTTCGGTAGATGCCAACCAGGGTGATATGCTCCTCGGCTGGGATACGGATCAGTTCCCTACGGATGTGTACGGAGCGGCTCTGGCTATGTATGAGATACTGAAGGCAGGCGGATTTACCACCGGCGGACTGAACTTTGATGCGAAGCAGAGAAGGGGTTCATTTACACTTGATGATGTGGCGATCGCCCACATTGCCGGTATGGACGGATTTGCTCTGGGTCTTCTCCTGGCAGACAGGATGATAGAGGACGGAAGGATAGACAAATTCGTGGAAGAGAGATATGCAAGCTGGAAGAGCGGTATCGGAAAGAGCATCATAGACGGGAATGAGTCTCTGGAATCTCTCTATGCCTATGTTCAGAAGATGGGCGAGGTTACCACTAACACCAGCGGCAGACAGGAGGAGCTGGAGTCTGTTATGAACCAGTGCCTTATGAGCCTCGAGTTCTGATCACGGAAATCAATGTACAGAAAAAGCTTTGAAGCCTTTGAAAACAGAATATGGCTTGCAAGCCCCACCATGCATGGTGAGGAGATGGAATTTGTCAAGGAGGCCTATGACACCAACTGGATGTCTACCGTAGGCAAAAACCTGGACGCTGTGGAAGCCGCCGCTGCGGAAAAGACCGGCTGCAGATATGCGGTCGCCCTGTCCTCAGGGACGGCGGCTCTCCATCTCGCCATACGGCTTGCAGGGGAAAGGCTTTACGGTATTCATCCCGCAAACAGGGGAAGTCTCGCGGGGCACAGAGTATTCTGCTCGGATATGACCTTTGATGCTACGGTGAATCCCGTTGCATATGAGGGAGGCGAGGCCGTCTTTGTAGACGGGGAATATGATACCTGGAATATGGATCCTGTCGCTCTGGAGCAGGCCTTCAGGATTTATCCGGATACTAAGCTTATCGTAGTTGTCCATCTTTACGGGACTCCTGCAAAAATGGATGAGCTACGCTCTGTTGCCGATCAGCATGATGCCTTGATAGTAGAGGACGCAGCAGAATCTCTGGGTGCGGAGTATAAACACAGGCAGACCGGCAGTCTCGGAGATTATGGCATAATCTCGTTTAACGGGAATAAGATAATAACCGGTTCCTCCGGAGGCATGTTCCTTAGCGATTCAAAGGAGGATGCACAGAAGGTCAGGAAGTGGTCCACTCAGGCAAGGGAAGCTGCTCCCTGGTACCAGCACGAGGAGCTTGGATACAATTACAGGATGAGCAATGTCATAGCCGGGGTCATAAGGGGACAGCTCCCGCATCTCGGGGAGCACATTGCTTTGAAGAAGGCAATTTATGAACGCTACGAAAAGGGCTTTTCAGGATTGCCTTTGAAGATGAATCCCTTTGATGCGGAAAACAGCTCACCAAACTATTGGCTGAGCTCCGCTGTTATAGATGACGACCATTTGTGCCGCGAAGTACGGAGCGGACGGGAAAGCCTGTACAGTCCCGAAGAGGGAAAGAGCTGTCCTATGGAGATACTTGAGACATTGAGCTCCTTAAACGCCGAAGGACGGCCGATTTGGAAGCCTATGCATCAGCAGCCTGTTTACAGGAACAATGCATTCATAACCCGGGAAGGAAACGGACGGGCGCTTTCAAACGCCTATATTGAGGGAGGCGACGGGGGTAAGGACGGTCTTCCGGTCGATATTGGAATGGATATTTTCAAAAGAGGGTTCTGCCTGCCGAGTGACATCAAAATGACAGCGGAAGAGCAGGACAGGGTAATAGAGATGGTCAGGGCGTGCTTCGAATGAGGCACGCCTTATGTTTTTATTTAAGAACAATATTTTTTCTGATTTCTCTTGTCTGATGGGTATTTTTGTAATAATATTGTAACAATCTGTTTTGACTTTTTTTGACTTCAGATAATGAAGACGATTTTTCTGGTTTTTCTTAATAAGCTTAAGGCTCTGAAGAGTCTGAGATTTCTGTTGATCGTTCTGTTTTTTCTTGCAGGTATTATTCCCGCAATTGTTATTTCCGAAGCAGTGGTTAAGAATTACAGAACAAGGGCGATTTCCGTCCGCACCACAGAGGCAGTGGATCAAAGCAGGATCCTTGCCACCAGACTGGATTCCGAAGGGTACTTCCTGAATCCGGAAAATGATTATATAAACAGCGAAATGGATCTTCTGGCGGGAATATATAACGGCAGGATCATCATTACCGATAACAGGTTCGTTATAATCCATGACACCTATGATCTTTCAAACGGCAGAACCATGATTTCCCAGGAAATTATAAAATGTTTTTCCTCGGGAGCGGGCTCCTCTGTTTATGACCAGGAAAACGAGTACATTGAAATATGTGTGCCCGTAAGCAACATAAAAACCGGGGAAACGGAGGGAGTACTCTTTGTATCGGCAGCAACGGGCATGATAAGGGATACGGAGGATGTACTGAGCAGAAAGCTGAATATCATGCTGTTCACCATGGCCCTGCTTCTGTTCGCTCTTTCTCTCTTTGTGTCCTATCTTCTGACAAGACCCTTTAAGCGTATCACTGCAGCGATAAGCTCCGTTCAGGAGGGCTTCGGGGAGGCACAGATATCCATACCTGATTATACCGAGACCGAGGCCATAATGGATGCCTTTAATAACCTTATGGGCAGACTGAAGTCCCTGGACGAATCAAGAGATGAATTTGTTTCAAATGTTTCACATGAGCTGAAGACCCCGCTTACCTCCATGAAGGTACTGGCGGATTCCCTGATCTCCGCAGATGAGGTGCCCAATGAAACCTACAGGGAATTTATGATCGATATCGCGGAGGAAGTGGACAGGGAGGATAAGATCATCAATGATCTCCTCTCAATGGTAAAGATGGACAAGGCCACTGAGGAGATAAACGCTGAAGACACTGATATTAACGCTCTTATCGAACTCCTGTTAAAGAGACTTCGTCCCATTGCCGACAAAAAGGGCGTTCAGATAGTGTTTGAAAGCAAGAGACCGGTAAATGCCGAGGTGGACAGAACGAAATTTACCCTTGCGATAATGAATCTTGTCGAGAACGCAGTGAAATACAATAAGGAGAACGGCTGGATAAGAGTGGGACTGGACAGTGACCATCAGTTTTTCACCATAACCGTATCCGATTCCGGTATAGGGATACCGGAGGATTCTGTGGATCAAATCTTTGAAAGATTCTACAGGGTTGATAAATCACATTCAAGGGAAATAGGCGGTACCGGGCTGGGGCTCGCAGTCACCAGAAGCTCGATACTGATGCACAGAGGCGCTATAAAGGTCAGCAGCGTAGAGGGAGAGGGAACAACCTTTACCGTCAGGGTTCCCTTGAAATATGTGGCTGTCTGAGATTCAGGCGGCAAAGAAACGGCGTAAGGAGCGGCATCGTCAAGCTATGCGGGGATCAAAACAAAAAATCAGAATAGCCATAATCCTTCTGTTCTGTGCTCTGCTTATACAGGGATGTGGAGAAGGCGGGGAGAGTACTGCAAAGAAAGGATACGGGGTGTATTACCTTACCCAGGATGAATCACAGATACTTTTCGAGGAAAAACCGGAGCTCTCCGAAAGCTCGGGGATTTCCGACTATATCCTGGAGCTTCAGAAGGATCCTTCGGATGTAAGACTGAAAAGAACCGTGGGCAATGAAGTTATGCTTATTGATTACAGAAATGAGGATAAGGGAACCATACTGAATTTTGACGACAGATATAACGACATGAGCGTCGAAAAGGAAGTGCTTTTCCGTGCAGCGGTTGTGCAGACCGTTATGCAGGAAAAAGAGGTTAAATATGTGTTCTTTGAAGTAAACGGGGAAGCCCTGAAATATGCCAACGGAGAAGAAGTCGGGAGCATGACTGATTATTCCTTCATAGATAATGCGGGAGATGAGCTCAGCTCCTATGTAAAGAAAAGCATCAGGCTCTATTTTGCCGGCAAGGGAGGAACCTCTCTTGTCGAGACAAAGAGGGATATGGTTTACAGCAGTAATGAGCCCCTGGAGAAGGTGGTCATAGAGCAGCTGATAGCCGGACCCGGAGAGCACGAGGGCTATGCCACCATATCACCGGACACGAAGCTGAATACCATAGCCATCAAGAACGGTATCTGTTACGTGAGCCTGGATACCGCCCTTGTGGACAAACCAGTGGACGTCACGGAGGAAACACTGCTTTATTCCATAGTCAATTCCCTGACCAGTGTTCCGGGAGTGAATAAGGTGCAGATATCGGTAAACGGGGAAACAGACAGAGTATTACGGAGTAATGTGAGACTTGACGAAGCCTATTCATTTAATGGGGAGATAGTGAGCAGTGATTAGAAGACCTCTTGTCTTTATTGCCTGCCTCTTCCTTATCATTGCGCTTATTTTAATGAAGCTGCACCCCATAAGGGGAAATCCGCCGGACGTTCCCGACAATTCTCTTATAACCGTCAGCGGAAAGCTTTCCGACAGGCAATACAAAAACGATTCTTTTATCATTATTCTTGACAGTGCCGCTCCCGAAAAGGGAGATCCGGACAAAACTTCAGTTTTCATATATCTCAAAGAGCAATACGACAGCTTAGCGGACCTGCCTCCCATAGGGGCACGGGTCACGGTGAGGGGAAGGTTTTCTCTTTTTGAAGAAGCCTCCAATCCCGGTCAGTTCGATATGAGAAGGTATTATCTGATTAGGGGAATAGATTACAGGCTGTTTGACGGGGAGATATTGTCTTACTCAAAGAGATACGATGTTTTGCGGGAAAAGCTCTTTTCCCTCCGCTGCAGTCTGGGAGCTGTCTATGACAGACTCTTAAACGAAAAGGACAGCGGGATACTAAAGGCTATGATACTCGGGGACAGAGCCGCTCTGGATCCCGGTATCAAAGAGCTCTATCAGAGCGCAGGCATAGCCCATGCCCTGTCGATCTCCGGACTACATATCTCCATACTGGGATACGGTCTGTACAGACTCTTAAGAAAGCTCCGGCTGAATCCCGTGGCTGCTTCCCTATCTTGTATGCTGTTCATTTCCCTGTATTCGCTTATGGCCGGAGCCGGAACTGCAACCGTGAGGGCAGCCATAATGTTCGGAACTTGTATGGTGTCCGATCTTGTGCACAGGACATATGATCTTTTAAGTGCTCTTGCCCTGTCCCTGATGACCATTCTTTTTACGGATCCGCTGTATATCTTTGACTCGGGCTTTATGCTGTCCTTCGGGGCGGTGGCAGGAATAGCGCTGATAAGCCCGGTTCTGAAAAAAAGCCTTCCCTTTGGGGAGAAAAAGCTGATGTCGGGCTTTGCAGCAAGCCTTTCCATCAATCTGTTCACTCTTCCGGTGGTTCTGTATTTTTTCTACGAGATACCGGTATATTCACTGCTTATCAACCTTCTGGTGATCCCCTGTATGGGAGTTCTCGTAGTGTCAGCGGTATTAACCGCTTTCTCAGGTTTATTTCTTACGATACCGGCTATGCTGCCGGCGCTTATCTGTCATCTGATCCTGTTGTTTTATGAAAGGGGGTGTCTAATATGCCAGTCTTTTCCGGGAGCGGTTTTCACCGCGGGAAGGCCGGAAACGGCGGGAATCGTGATCTACTATACGTTATTATTTCTTTTCTGCATCTTGTGGAAAAGGAAGAAAAGCGGGAAAAGGGAAGAAAAACCAAGCGTATCGTTTCTGCCGCTCCTAATGCTCCTCCCGTTGATACTTCTGCTTCATTTTCCGCGTGGACTGAATTACACCATGCTGGATATAGGTCAGGGAGACTGCAATATCATAAGCGACCGGAGGATGAAGACCGTAATGATAGACTGCGGCAGTTCTTCCGTGAAGGAGATCGCAAAATACAGGGTTCTTCCATACCTTAAGTATATGGGAATAAGGGAGATAGAGGCGGTCATTCTGACACACACCGACAACGATCACATCTGCGGTTTTCTGGAGATACTGGATATGGGAAACAGGGGAGGATTGAGGATAAAGAACCTGATACTGCCGGAAATAGATGAACCGGATGAAAAGTACGGAGATATCGTAAGGAGTGCGGAAGAGGCGGGAATAAAGGTTTCAAAAATATGTGCCGGGAGAGGCTTCAGCATAGGAGAGCTGGATTTCGGCTGTCTTGGTCCAGGGAAAGGGTTTTATGCATCCGATCCCAATGAATACTCTGCGGTAGTGGAAATGAAATACGGGGATTTTTCCGCTCTTTTCACCGGAGACACGCAGGGGGAGGGAGAAAAGGAGATGACAGGGAGGCTTTCGGAGAAGGACAAAATAACCGTTTTGAAGGTTTCACATCACGGCTCCAGAAATTCCACTCCGGAGGAGTTCCTGAAGAAAATACATCCCGACGCTTCCCTTATTTCGGCGGGGAGGAAAAATTCATACGGCCATCCCCATAAGGAGCTTCTGAAAAGGCTGGAAAACATACATTCCGACATCTTCTGTACCGCATACGCTGGAGCAATAACCGTCAGATCTGACGGA
>CADCQV010000158.1 GCA_902803625.1 uncultured Lachnospiraceae bacterium | reverse complement strand
CGTAAAAACCTCAAAAAACCACCTTCGGCAAATCTCGGCTACGTAATCTACCATACGAATTATTCGATGAGTGTTGTTCCCGGTATATCACAACTGACTGAAGTAAATGAATTATTTCTATGTATATATCACTATAGCATTATTAAGAATATGTTTTTAGTACACAGATTAACAAATGATTATATGCCGGAGAAACCCTTGGAGCACGTCGGTGCTTAACGAACAGGCATTTATGCCTGTGAGTTTAGCATCCGTTACGTGTGGAATGGAGCGAGAGCGCGTTTCGATGGCATATAAATCACTTTGTTAATCGTAACTTATTACTAGACAATAATACTACATTTATTCACTTCACATCATCAGTCAGTTGTGATATACTATAGTGTGCTTTATTGCGACTAAATGAAGTGGCATTCTGCCGCTTGGGGGTATATATGATCAGAAGTATGACGGGCTTCGGAAGAAGCGAAGCGGAAACGGACGGTAGAAGGTATACGGTGGAGGTAAGGACCGTAAACCACAGATTTCTGGATATCAGCATAAAGATGCCGAAGATCCTGTCCCAGTTTGAGGCCTCCATAAGAGGGATAATGAAGGAGTACCTGGAAAGGGGAAAGGCGGATGTTTTCATCTCATTTTACAATACCTCGGGGGAAACGGAGTGTGTACATTACAATAAAAGTATTGCAGCGGAGTACCTAAAGTATCTGAAGGAGATGAGCGGGGATTTCGGTCTCGATAATGATGTGAGGGTGTCACACCTTTCCCGCTTCCCGGACGTCTTTACCACGGAGGAGGGGGAGCTTGACGAGGATAAGGTCTGGCAGGAATTCGAGCCGGTTCTCCGTGCCGCCCTTTCGGAGGTGGTGCTCTCCCGTGAAAGAGAGGGCGGGAATCTGAAAACGGACATACTTTCGAAGCTCGGGGATATGAGGAGGGAAGTATCCGTGATCGAAGGACGGGCTCCGGAAATAGTCGATAATTACAGGGAGAAGCTCCTGGAAAGGGTCCGGGAAATGCTCAATGATTCGGCGATAGACGAAGCAAGGATAGTTACAGAGGTTACGATCTACTCTGACAAGATCTGCGTGGATGAGGAAATAACAAGGCTGAAGAGCCATATAGACGCCATGGGATCGGATCTCGAAAAGGGCGGTGGGATAGGCAGGAGACTTGATTTCATCGCCCAGGAAATGAACAGGGAAGCAAATACCATATTAAGCAAGTCAAGTGACATCATAACCGGGGATACCGCAATAGAGCTGAAGACCGGTATTGAAAAGATAAGGGAGCAGATACAGAATATTGAGTAACGGATTAAATCTCATCAACGTAGGATTCGGAAACATAGTGAACGGGGGAAAGATAATCGCCATCGTTTCTCCCGATTCGGCACCGGCAAAGAGACTCATACAGAACGGAAAGAAAGAAGGGTACTGTATAGACGCGACCCATGGCAGGAAAACCAAGGCATGTATCTTTATGGAGGATGACAGGATGGTATTATCAGCCCTGATGCCGGAGACCATTCTGGAGAGACTGAAGAACTCCGGCGGAGGAAAGGACAGGGAAGAGATATGAAAGGAATACTTATAGTGGTTTCCGGTTTTGCGGGAGCAGGCAAGGGCACCATAATGAAAAACCTTATGGAAAGATATCCGGGATTCTCCCTGTCGGTATCCGCAACCAGCAGACTTCCGAGAGAGGGTGAAAAGGAGGGAGTAAATTATTTCTTCAAGACCCGTGAGGAATTCGAGGAAATGATCGAAAGACAGGAATTTTTAGAGCACGCGGAGTATGTGGGAAACTACTACGGAACCCCGAAGGCTTTCGTGGAAAAGAAGCTTTCCGAGGGAATGAACGTGCTTCTGGAAATAGAGATACAGGGCGCTATGCAGATAAAGAAAAGCTTTCAGGATGCCCTGCTCATTTTTATAATGCCCCCGAGCGCCGGGATACTTCGGGAGCGCCTCACGAAAAGAGGCACGGAAAGCCCCGAGATCATTGAGAAAAGACTGAAAAGAGCCGTGTCCGAGTCGGAGGGCATAGAGAACTATGATTATATAGTTATCAATGATGAGGTGGACAAATGCACCGAAAAATTGCATAATATTATTCTGTCTGCGGCAATGCAGCCGGCGAGACAGAGAAAGTTTATTGAAGAAGTCAGGAATGACCTGAAGAAAATGTCATCCTGAGCGAAGCGAAGGATCTTAGAGAGGAGAAATAATGTTACATCCGTCATACAGTGACCTTATGGCAGTAGTTAATTCAGAAGTGGAGGATGGGGAGGCACCTGTTGTAAACAGCAGATATTCCATAGTCCTTGCCACAGCCAAGAGGGCGAGGCAGCTTATCAGCGGCAGTGAGCCGCTTACCATTACCAGGGACAAGAAACCCCTTGCTGTAGCAATCGACGAGCTCTATAAGGGAGAGCTGAAGATCACCAGCAAGGATGATGATGAAGATTCAGAAACAGGAGAACAGGATTCCTAAGTGAAGATATTTTTTCTATCCCTGGGCTGTGACAAGAATCTGGTGGATTCCGAGCAGATGACGGGGCTCCTTCTTGAAAACGGCTTTTCCTTAACGGATAATGAGGAAGAGGCTGAAGCAGTGGTCATCAATTCCTGCTGTTTTATCGGTGATGCCAAGGAAGAGAGCATAGAAGCCGTTATAGAGGCGGGGAGACTTAAGGAAGAAGGACGGGTGAAATACATCGTTCTTACCGGGTGTCTGGCGGAGCGCTACAGTGAAGAGATCTTAACCGAGCTTCCGGAGGTCGATGCGGTTATCGGAACCGCGGCCTTTGACAATATCGTTCCGGTGATCCGGAGACTGGCAGGCGGAGAGGACGGGGAACGGATCGTTGAAAAGAGGGATATAAATGTCCTTACCAATCCGGAGGTTTCACGCAGTATCTCGACAGGAGGACATTATGAGTATCTGAAGGTCGCAGAGGGCTGCGACCGGAACTGCAGCTACTGTATCATCCCGAAGATAAGGGGACATTACCGGTCCGTGCCGATGGAGAGACTTCTTGATGATGCCGGGGAGCTGGTTTCAAAGGGGGTAAGGGAGCTTATCCTGGTAGCCCAGGAAACCACGGTCTACGGACGGGATCTCTACGGGAAAAAGATGCTTCCTGAGCTTCTGCGTAAGCTAAGCGGCTTAGAGGAGCTAAAGTGGATAAGACTGTTATATTGTTATCCCGAGGAGATTGACGGGGAGCTGATCTCGGCAATAAAGGAGCTGCCGAAGGTCTGCCGCTATCTTGACATCCCTGTGCAGCATTCGTCCGACCGCATACTTAAGCTTATGGGCAGACGGACAAGCGGGAGAGAGATAGAGGAGCTTATACTTACGCTCAGAAAAGAGATACCCGGTATTGCCATTAGAACCACTATAATAACGGGCTTCCCCGGAGAAACAGAGGATGAGCACCGGGAGGTACTGGATTTCATAAAAAGAATGGGATTTGACCGGCTGGGAGTATTTGAGTATTCTCCGGAGGAAGGTACCGGGGCTGCCGCAATGCCGGATCAGATACCGGACGGAACAAAGAAGCGTCGCCGTGATGAGCTGATGAGGGCACAGCAGGAGATCTCGCTGTCGGTCCAGAAGGAGCTTACGGGATCCGTTCTGGAGTGCATCATCGAGGGAAGAATCCCGGAGGACCGGGTATATGTGGCGAGAAGCTACCGCGATGCTCCCAATGTGGATGGAATGGTATTTATCGATGAGGAGAGTGCGGGAGCTTACCTTATGACCGGGGATTTTGTGAGAGTAAAGATCACAGGGTCTTCCGAGTATGATCTTTATGGAGAGGTAATCGATATCTGATGTTTCGCTCAAAGATCCTTCACTCCGCTCAGGATGACTCTTAAGGATGGAGAATCAATATGAATCTGCCGAATAAATTAACAATATTAAGGATAGTGCTGGTACCGGTTCTCGTCGCAGTACTGCTGTCCGGCTGCTTCGGGGAGAATTCGAAGTGGGTGGCTCTTGCCATATTCATAGTTGCGAGCCTTACGGACCTTCTGGACGGGAAGATCGCGAGAAAATATAACCTTGTCACGAATTTCGGGAAATTCATGGATCCCCTGGCGGACAAGATGCTGGTATGCTCGGCTCTGATATGCCTTGTGGAGCTTGACCGTATCTATTCCTGGATGGTCATAATAATCGTTGTCAGGGACTTTGTGATAAGCGGTTTCAGGCTGGTGGCGGCGGAAAGCGGCAGGGTCATAGCTGCAAATTACTGGGGAAAGTTCAAGACAGCATCCCAGATGGTTATGATCTGTCTCCTTATAGCGGATCTGGATTTCGGCTTTTTCCCTGTCATCACCGAAGCCTTTAAGTGGATAGCGCTGGCTCTTACGGTGATATCCCTCATAGTGTATATAGTGGACAATAAGGATGTAATGAAGGAAGAATAAATGTCAGACGACGATAATAAACAAAAAGAACGTATCGCAGAGGCTGCCATAAGGCTTGCGGGGATAAAGACGGACAAGGTAAAAGAGGAGCTTAAGGATGTTCTGTCCTCAAATAATCCTTCAGCGGATATCTCCGTAGAAAACGGCGAGGTACTGATAAGGCTCCGGGCTGTGGAAGAGGAAGACAGAAACGCCAAAAAGGTTCTGAAGCCGGTTGTCAAGGAGATAAAGTCCAGGCTCGGCCAGATGATCTATTCCACGGATGAGGATGAGACACTTGAGGATTCGGTGGTAAGCCTGCTTAAGGAAAACCATTTCACCATAGCCACTGCAGAAAGCTGTACTGCGGGACTCTTTACCGCGAGACTTGCGAATGTCCCGGGGGTCAGTGACATACTGAAGGAAGGCTTCATTACTTATTCCGAAAAGTCCAAGCGGAAATATGTAGGGGTCAAAAGACGTACCCTTGATAAATTCAGTGCGGTAAGTGAGCAGACCGCCTATGAAATGAGCAAGGGGGCTGCTGCCCAGGCAAAGACCGACTGTGCCGTTTCGATAACGGGCATTGCAGGACCCGGCGGCGGAAGCTCGAAGCAGCCGGTGGGGCTTGTATATATCGGAGTCACGGTTCAGAAAAAAACTACGGTAAAAGAATTTCAGTTTTCCGGAAACCGCCAGGAGATCCGTTCCCAGGCGGTAACAGAAGCGCTTGCGCTTCTCAGGCTGGCGCTTTTGAAGCGCTTTTCAGAGGTCACATTCTCCTGATCTTTGGCATGTTTCTCCCGGATAACTGAAATATCAGGGAGGTAAAATATGACAGATCAGGAAATCATGAGCTTCATCGAGGAAAAGAGATACAACGATCTCCGTGCCACTCTGGCTGAGCTTAATGAGGCGGATGTGGCGGCACTTCTTGAGGATCTCCCGCAGAAGGTACAGTTAAAAACCTTTCGTCTGCTGCCAAAGGATATGGCGGCGGATGTTTTCTCCTTTCTCCCTACGGATGTGGAGCAGGACATAATCACGTCACTTACGGATTCCGAGGCGACTGCCATTATAGATAACCTGATGGCGGATGACGCTGCGGATCTGATGGAGGAGATGCCTGCAAACGTGGTGAAGCGTCTTTTGTCCCATGCGAGCCCCGATACCAGAAGGGACATTAACCACCTCCTTAAATTCCCCGAGGATTCCGCGGGTTCCATAATGACTGTGGAATTTGTGGATCTGAGAGAAAATCTGACGGTGGAGGAAGCCTTAAGCCGTATCAGAAAAACAGGTATCGACAGAGAGACAATTAATAACTGCTACGTCCTTGACAGTGCACGCCGTCTTATCGGAATGGTGGCTCTCCGTACACTCATCCTCTCAAAGTCCGATGCCCTTATCCGGGATATTATGGAGGAAAAGGTGATAAGCGTCGAGACCCTGACAGACCAGGAAGAGGTTGCAAGGATGATCTCAAAGTACGACTTCAGCTCCATCCCCGTGGTGGATTCCGAGGACCGGCTGGTGGGTATAATAACGGTTGACGATATCATCGATATCATTGAGGAGGAGGCTACTGAGGATATCCAGAAAATGGCGGCTATCCTTCCCTCCGACGATCCCTATGACAGGATGTCTCCGATCGACCTCTGGAAAAAGAGGATAGGGTGGCTGCTTCTGCTTATGGTTTCCGCGACCTTTACCGGAAAGATAATAACGAGCTATGAGTCCTCGCTGCAGGCGTATATCATCCTTACGGCCTTTATCCCCCAGCTTATGGACACCGGGGGAAACTGCGGCTCCCAGACATCAACCACCATTATCCGTGCCCTTTCCTTAAATGAGATCAATTTCCCGGATCTTGCAAAGGTCATATGGAAGGAATTCAGGACGGCCATAATCTGCGGCGGGACACTGGCGGCCGCCAATTTCGTGAAGCTTCTCTTAATCGACAGGGCAGAACCTATGGTTGCACTTGTTGTCTGTATTACCATGGTCTGTGCGGTAATATGCGCGAATCTTGCGGGCTGTATGCTGCCGATGGTGGCCAAGCGTTTCGGGCTGGATCCGGCTGTGATGGCCTCTCCGATGCTCACAACCGTGATAGATGCCCTTACCCTTTCCATCTACTTTCAGGTGGCGGTGCATATCCTCCATATCGGGCTATAGCGTTGCTAAATCGGGGATTTTATGCTATGCTCTTACTAAAGGCAGAGAAGCCCCGCTTTTTACAAACGGGGAACAGCCGGGACGTGATCGGGTGGGACCCCGTAAGGGTCCGGGACAGTTTCTTTAAGCCTTGAAAAATAAAAGAAAAGGAAGTGCTGATTATGCATTTTATCATTACAGGAAAGAATATCGACGTGACACCGGGATTAAAGAGTGCGGTGGAGGACAAGATAGGGAAGCTTGAGAAGTATTTCACACCGGATACAGAGGTGCATGTGACCCTGTCTGTAGAGAAGGACAGGCACAAGATAGAGGTTACGATCCCCGTAAAGGGAAATATCATCAGATCCGAGCAGGTATCAAATGATATGTATGTTTCCGTTGATCTCGTGGAGGAGATCATCGAGAAGCAGATGAAGAAGTACAAGAACAAGATAATAGACAGATCCCAGGACGGCGGCAATCTCCAGAAGGATTATATGGAGCAGGATTATTCCGATGAAGGCGAGATCAAGATAGTCCGCACCAAGAGATTCGGCTTCAAGCCCATGTATCCGGAGGATGCCTGTGTACAGATGGAGCTTCTCGGGCACAATTTCTATGTGTTCAGGAATGCGGAGACCGACGAGGTCAATGTGGTCTACAAGAGAAGAGGCAATACCTACGGCCTGATCGAGCCGGACTGAATACGTTGATAAAGCCGTGTTTTCCTTCCCCCGGATCCTCCGGGGGATTTTTTTAAAACCTTTTTTGATTTTCCGGTACAATACCATATGCGGTATCATATGAAGAGCACGGATATCTTTTCAGGAGCCGGAGGACTCCGGACAACTGCGGATCCGACGTGGTTTTCACTGATACGTATCTGAAAGGATTATTATCAACCATATCAAGAATTCAGGGAGGAAACAGATTTATGAGATCAAGAACCAAAAAGCTTTTATCGGTGCTTCTTGCTGCATCTCTTGTCCTGTCCTTTAATTCCGCTGCCTTTGCAGATGAAGCAGCGGATGAGGCGGCGGTTTTATCCGCGGATGAAGCTTTTGAAGCCGGGCTGCAGTCGGTATCTGACGGATGGCTGTTTATGGGTGAAGAGGATGCTTCCACGAACGATGCGGACGCGGAAAAGATCATGAGCGGGAGTATCACGATCACCAAGGGCGTGCCCGAGGTGTGGGTTTCACAGAACGGAACCACCGAAGCAAAGGAAATACACAGTGCAATAATAGAGAATATGGAGTTCAATGTCAGCGGCAACACCTATTATGCCAGGGGCAACCGGCTTTACAAAAAGTCGGACGACTCTGTTGTTTCAAAGAAATTCAGCTATAACAGCGTCAAAATAAGCCTTAACGGAATAAGACAGGCCGGAGCCGACCTCAAGGATGCAAAGGGCATCGAATATACGGATAACAAAAAAACCATACTGAAGGATACAAAGGGAAACCAGCTTGTAAACTACACGGCAACAATAGATAACAAAGCACTGCTTCCCTATCTGAAGGACTGCACTACGGTCGCAGGTGATGTATTCCTGAAGACATACTACAGCGGAAGCGTTTCGGAAGAAAGGGTAACCTTCGGGGACGGAAATCTCGCGGTTCTGATAAGATATGATGCCTCGGTTGAATACAGAGGCAAAAATGTATCACCCACAAGCCATTTCATCGCTTCGGATAATGATTCCGTATCCGGAGAGGTTGACGGAGCCGTAGGAGTTTCCGCAAGGCTGGAGAAGAAGGTCAGCGGGAACTGGGTACCCATGGACGGAAAGAGGAGCGAAAGCTATTACTGGAAGGATACCACAGGTATCACGATAAAGAAGCCGAAGATCTACAACGGAAAGAGAGTCGGGGCATATTATGAATCAGGTGCACCTTATTTCACAGTAAAGGTCACCTATAAGAAAAAGCAGATGCCGAATGATCTTCTCACCCAGGAGCAGAAGGCTTCATTGAAGAGTGCCCTGACCGGCGCGAAGTTCACCTTCACCATTGAGCCCAGAAAACTCAGTACGGATATGGTGACCTACAATAAATACGAGACCGGCAAGTATTATGTGAAGAAATTTACCTACAACTCGGCAAAGAATACCCTTAAGGGAAATATGCAGTACAGGAAGTTAAAGGGCAATAAGTCCACTCTTAATGTAAGGAAGGCAAAGAAGGTGGGCAAGAAGCTTTCAATCCTGTCAAAAAATGTGTACGAGTCAAAGAATAATAAAAAGACGGATGCATATTTTGAATATGACTCCAATACCAAGGAAGTGACCCTTACCGGTGTCAACGGTTATTATGGTACAGCGGTGATAAACGGTGATCATGTGAAAGTCAAATAAAGTTTAATAAGGTAAAAAAACAGCCCTGTTTTCGGGCTTGTACACAAAAAAGGCCAAGAGAGTTAATCTTTTCTGGCCTTTTTTTGTTGAAATTAACAAATATCTATGGTATTATAGTTAACGCATGTGAAAAAAATAACAATCACATTAATCAAATTCAAGGAGGCATTTTATGGCACAGAAGATTGTATTGGCAGGTGCTGTCAGAACAGCTATAGGAAAGATGGGCGGAGCCCTTTCAAACACTCCCGTGGCTGATCTTGGTACGATAGTTATCAAGGAGGCTCTGAACAGGGCCGGAGTAAAGCCTGATCAGGTTGACGAGGTTCTTATGGGCTGCGTTATCCAGGCTGCACAGGGACAGAATGTGGCGCGTCAGTCTGCTATCAATGCAGGCATTCCCAATGAGGTTCCCGCTGTAACCATTAACGTTGTCTGCGGTTCAGGACTTAACTGCGTAAATATGGCAGCTGACCTTATCAAGGCAGGAGAGGCTGACATAGTTGTTGCAGGCGGTATGGAAAATATGTCGATGGCTCCCTACGCTATGACAAAGGCACGTTTCGGATATCGTATGAACAATGCGACCATCGTTGATACAATGGTTAATGATGCTCTTACAGATGCCTTTAATCATTATCATATGATGATAACAGCAGAGAATATCTGCGATGAGTGGAAATTAACCCGTGAGGAGCTTGACGAGTTCTCCGCAAACAGCCAGCAGAAGTGTGAGAAGGCTATGAATTCCGGCAGGTTTGATGATGAGATAGTTCCCGTTCCCGTTAAGGTAAAGAAGGAAATGGTTGATTTCAAGAAGGACGAGGGACCCCGCCCCGGAACCACCAAGGAGATACTTGCAGGCTTAAAGTGCTGCTCCGGTAAGGACGGTGGTATGGTTACCGCAGGAAACGCTTCAGGTATCAATGACGGCGCTGCAGCCATCGTTGTTATGAGCGAAGAGAAGGCTAAGGAGCTCGGGGTTAAGCCTATGGCAACATGGATCGGAGGAGCCCTTGCAGGCGTAAGGCCCGAGGTTATGGGTATCGGTCCCGTGGCAGCTACAAAGAAGGTTCTTAAGAAGACCGGCTTAAATATCGAGGATATGGATCTTATTGAGGCAAATGAGGCCTTCGCTGCACAGTCTGTTGCAGTTGCAAAGGAGCTTGGCTTCGACATGAGCCGTGTCAATGTTAACGGCGGAGCCATTGCACTTGGACACCCCGTTGGAGCATCAGGCTGCCGTATCCTTGTAACACTTCTTCACGAGATGCAGAAGAGGGATGACGCCAAGAAGGGTCTTGCTACCCTTTGTATCGGCGGAGGAATGGGCTGCGCTACGATCGTAGAAAAGTATTGATTACAGCAGTTTATTTTTGAACTGCTGCACGCGGCGTCCGCTCTGAAAAGCAGAATTTAAATCGGACGGCGCTCCTTGAATAATACATAAGGAGGAATAAAAATTGGGATTTGTTGATTATGAAGTAAAGGGCAATATCGCCATCATCACCATCAACAGGGAAAAGGCATTAAATGCTTTGAATTCCGAGGTGCTCGACGACCTTGAAAAGGTTTTTGACGGTGTGGACGTGAATGCGGTACGCTGCCTTATCCTTACCGGAGCCGGGGAGAAGTCCTTCGTGGCAGGAGCCGACATAGGTGAGATGAGCACCCTTACCAAGGCTGAGGGCGAAGCATTCGGAAAGAAGGGAAATGATGTCTTCAGAAAGATCGAGACCTTCCCCATCCCCGTTATCGCAGCCATAAACGGCTTTGCACTCGGCGGCGGCTGTGAGATCAGCATGAGCTGCGACTTCCGTATCTGCTCCGAGAACGCAATGTTCGGACAGCCCGAGGTAGGTCTCGGTATCACACCGGGCTTCGGCGGAACACAGAGGCTTGCACGTACCGTAGGTGTAGGCATGGCAAAGCAGCTTATCTATACTGCAAGGAATATTGATGCTAATGAAGCGCTGCGTATCGGTCTTGTAAATCAGGTAGTTCCTCAGGCCGACCTTATGGCAACGGCTGAGAAGCTTGCCACGACCATCGCAGGAAATGCTCCCATAGCTGTAAGAGCCTGCAAGAAGGCTATAAACGACGGACTTCAGACAAATATCGATGACGCTCTTGTTATCGAGGAGAAGCTCTTCGGTTCCTGCTTCGAGTCCTATGACCAGAAGGAGGGTATGGCAAACTTCTTAAGGAAGAAGGATGACCCTGCGAAGGTTAAGCACGTAGCGTTTAAGAATGAATAAGTCCGGTATATGTATCAGGCATATACCGGACCGTATATGGCAACTCCCTAAGGGAGTTGTCCGTAAGGAGGATCAAAATGCGGTAATCTTCTACCGCATTTTGACCACAATATTAAGGAGGTAATAATAATGAAAGTAGCAGTTATAGGCGCAGGAACAATGGGCAGCGGAATTGCCCAGGCTTTTGCAGTTAATGATGAGGTGGAGAAGGTTTATCTCTGCGACATCAAGCAGGAATTCGCTGACGGCGGAAAGAGCAAGATCGAGAAGAACCTTGGCAAGCTCGTAAAGAAAGAAAAGATGACTGAGGATCAGGCTGACAAGGTTATGGCAAAGATCTCCGCAGGTCTTAATGACCAGGCAACCGATCCCGACCTCGTTGTAGAGGCAGCTCTTGAGGTTATGGACATCAAGAAGCAGACCTTCAAGGATCTTCAGGAGAATATCGTAAAGAATCCCGACTGTATCTTTGCTTCGAACACCTCCTCACTTTCAATAACAGAGATAGGCGCAGGCCTTCCGAAGCCCATTATCGGAATGCACTTCTTTAATCCCGCTCCCGTTATGAAGCTTATAGAGGTTATAAACGGAGCCAATACTCCCAAGGATGTAACGGACAAGGTAGTTGAGATCTCAAAGAAGCTTGGAAAGACTCCCGTTCAGGTTGCCGAGGCTCCCGGATTCGTTGTTAACAGGATCCTTATCCCTATGATCAATGAGGGTATCTGCATCTACAATGAAGGCATCGCAGACATTGAGGGTATCGACAGCGCAATGAAGCTTGGCTGCAATCACCCCATGGGACCCCTTGAGCTCGGCGATCTGGTAGGACTGGATGTCTGCCTTGCAATCATGGATGTTCTCTATAATGAGACCGGCGACAGCAAGTACAGAGCCTGCACGCTTCTCCGCAAGATGGTTCGCGGAAAGAAGCTCGGACAGAAGACAGGTATCGGCTTCTACAAGTATAATGAAGACCGCACCAAGACTCCTGTTGACAAGCTTTGATTTACAGTAAGCATTAATATATTTCTTAATCCACGATAATGTCTCCTGCGGATGTAGAGGCCGCAGGAGACAGAGATATGATGAAGAAGCCCCGGTTCAATAAGGAGACCGCGGGAAGAAGTCATACATTTATTTTAAGGAGGAAACAAATGGATTTTTCTTATGGTAAGGAACATGTTCTGGCGAGACAGCTTTTTAAGGAATTCGCCGAGAAAGAGGTAAAGCCTCTTGCCATCGAGGTTGACGAGAAGCACGAGTTTCCCAGGGGAACCGTTACAAAGATGCAGAAGTACGGTTTCATGGGAATCCCTATTCCCAAGGAGTACGGCGGACAGGGCTGCGACCCTCTTACATACGTAATGTGCGTTGAAGAGCTTTCAAAGGTCTGCGCTACCACCGGTGTTATCGTTTCCGCTCATACTTCACTCTGCTGTGATCCCATTATGACATACGGAACAGAGGATCAGAAGCAGAAGTACTTAGTACCCCTTGCAAAGGGAGAGAAGCTCGGTGCCTTCGGTCTGACAGAGCCCGGCGCAGGTACCGATGCCCAGGGTGCACAGACCAGGGCTGTCCTTTCAGAGGACGGAAAAGAGTGGATCCTTGACGGCTCCAAGTGCTTCATCACAAACGGTAAGGAAGCTGATATCTATATCATCATCGCTTATACCGATATTGTTGAGGACAAGAAGGGCAGGAAGCAGAAGAAGTTCTCAGCCTTTATCGTTGAGAAGGATACTCCGGGCTTCACCTTCGGAACAAAGGAAAACAAGATGGGTATCTGCGGATCCTCAACCTATGAGCTTATTTTCCAGGACTGCCATATTCCCGCAGAAAATCTTCTCGGAACGAGAGGAAAGGGCTTTGCTATCGCAATGCACACTCTTGATGGCGGACGTATAGGTATCGCCGCACAGGCTCTTGGTATCGCTGAAGGCGCTCTTGAGCGCACCATCGAGTATGTCAAGGAAAGAAAGCAGTTCGGAAGAGCTATAGGCGCTTTCCAGAACACCCAGTTCCAGCTTGCAAATATGGCTACCCAGATCGAGGCTGCAAAGCTCCTCGTATACGCAGCTGCAGATGCAAAGGCTACAAAGAGCTACTACGGCATAGAGGCTGCAAAGGCAAAGCTTTTCGCTGCCGAGACCGCAATGGATGTTACGACAAAGTGCGTACAGCTCTTCGGCGGATACGGATACATCAGAGAGTACGAAGTAGAGCGTATGATGAGAGATGCAAAGATCACAGAGATCTACGAAGGTACTTCCGAGGTTCAGAGAATGGTTATTTCCGGTGCATTGCTTAAGTGATCACCATTATTTTGATAAAGGAGAAAATACATGAAAATCGTTGTTTGTATTAAACAGGTGCCCGATACAAAGGGAGGGGTTAAGTTTAAGCCCGATGGAACACTCGACAGAGGAGCAATGCTTGCGATCATGAATCCTGATGACAAGGCCGGTCTTGAGGCAGCTCTCCGCATCAAGGACGAGGATCCCGACAATACCGAGGTTACCGTTGTCACCATGGGACTTCCCAAGGCAGATGATGTTCTCCGTGAAGCTCTTGCAATGGGAGCGGATAAGGGACTTCTCATCACTGACCGTGTACTCGGCGGCG
>CADCQV010000157.1 GCA_902803625.1 uncultured Lachnospiraceae bacterium | reverse complement strand
TCAGAATACAGTAAAAAAAGATAAGATTCACCGGCATAAGCACCGGCTTTATCCCCCATTGATCCTGAAAGGGGTTCCTGAGAAACCATTCCATAAGAAAGAAGATGATCACGGGGCAGAGAATAAGATAATATATACCTTTGATCTTACAAGCTGTTTCTGCCTTCATCGGGAAGATCCTCCAGAGTATAGGGTGTAGCCTGATAAACGTAGTAATTCAGCCAGTTGGTATACAGGATATTTGCGTGGCTTCTCCAGGAAAGAGTGGGACGGTTTTCCGGATTATTAAATGGATAGTAGTTTTTCGGAATATCGGTATCAAGTCCCTTACTCTTATCCCTTTTATACTCATTGTCAAGAGTCAGCCTGTCATATTCGGGATGCCCCATTACATAGATCCTTGAGCCGTCCTTCTCCATACATAGAAAGACTCCGGCTTCCTCGGATTCGGCTAAGATAAGGAGATCCTCACAATTCCTGATATCTCCGGCATCTACGTAGGTATATCTGGAATGAGGCGCATAGAAGATGTCATCAAAGCCTCTGACCAGTGGCGTTTTTCTGTTGCTGACCTTTTGGGGGAATACTCCGAAGAGCTTTTTTTCCATTCTTTTTTTTACAAGCTTATTATGGTAATAAAGACCGGCCTGTGCTCCCCAGCAAATATGAAAGGTGCTTGTCACGTGTGTCTTTGTCCATTCAAAGATCGTGCAGAGCTCCTTCCAGTAGTCCACCTCTTCAAATTCAAGAGTCTCCACAGGGGCTCCGGTTATGATCATGCCGTCATAGCGGTGCTTACGTATCTCACCGAAGGTCGTATAAAACTGGTTCAGGTGATATACGGAGGTGTTCTTCGACACATGGCTCTCTATGGTCAGAAAGGTGATATCCACCTGCAGCGGTGAATTGGAGAGGGAGCGGAGTATCTGCAGCTCCGTATCCTCCTTTAACGGCATAAGATTTAAGATAACTATTTTTAAAGGACGGATATCCTGGTGGAGCGAGCGGTATTCATCCATCACAAATATATTTTCGTTTTCAAGTATTTCCCTTGCGGGCAGATCCCGCTGTACTTTTATCGGCATGCCTTAAACTTCCTTTTTCAAAGCGGATCCTTATCCGGAATCCGTTAGTAGTATAAATTTATCATTTTTTCAGATTTATCACAAGCTTAACGGAGAGTGTGGAGGCACTTTATTGATACGGAAGGAGAAAACGGTTATCATGGAGAAACCATGGATATACTAAATTTTTCGGGCTTGTATGAAAACTATGATCTGTCACTCTTCGTGGACAGGGTTTTTCTGGATCTAAGTGATGTTCAGGGAACAAAGCTTTATGTGGACAGTGAAGGAGAGAAGGCGGTAAGGGAGAGGATACGGGACTTTGGATCCGGGGGGAAGGTTCACCTTATCGATATCGGCGACTATCACTATGTTACAAGGCTGTATCTTTATGAGATAAGGGAAGCCTTTGATCTTCTTGTCTTTGACAATCATAATGACTCCAAGGAACCGGAATTTGAGGGATTAAGGTCCTGCGGCTCGTGGATCAAGGACGCTGTCAGTGATATGCCGGATACACTTATGTCGGTTAAGCTTATAAGGGGTGATAAGGAAGTCTCATATCTTAAAGGCAGCTTTGATATTAATAGACCCCTCTACATTTCGATCGACAAGGATATTCTGTCTGAGGATACCTGTCCTACGAACTGGGACCAGGGAGAAATGAGCCTTGAAGAGCTTCTTTCCCTTCTCCGCACCGAGGCTGAAGGGCGGGAGCTTCTCGGTATTGATATCTGCGGCGGTGTCCCGGGAAATGCCGGGGCTTCGGAGAGGGAGATCAGACTGAATCAGGCGGTTGATATTTCAATTCTTGACGCTCTATGCTACAATCTCTAGTAATGCTTAAGGATAGAATAAGAAGATTTATGAACGGTAGATATGGGCATGACGATCTGTCCCTTGCCCTGCTTTTTGTGGCAGGAACCTGTCTTGCATTTGCGGCGCTTTCCAGAAACAGGAATGCGTCACTTTTCTTTGTTTTTGTTCTTATACTTATGGTTCTCTGGAGTATCTTCAGGATGCTCTCAAGGAACCTCGAAAAAAGATCAAGGGAGAATGAGATTTATAAGAGCATTACCGGAGGCTTTTCAAAAAGGTCAAAGCCCTTTAAGGAAAGCATGAAGGAATGGTGGGGAAATATAAGGAGTATAAGACCCCGCGGGAATAAAACGAACTACGGACTGAAGTTCTGTCTCTTTAAATGTCCGGGCTGCGGAGTCGATATAAGGATCCCCGCAAACAAAGGGCGTATCATGATAACCTGCCCGAAGTGCGGCAAGGAATTTGAAAGGGTGAGCTGATGAAGAAAAGGGGGATCGCAAGATTTATAGCCTTCGCCGTCTTTCTGGCCTGCGGGGCTTACCTTATCTTTTACGCATATAACTCGAAAATGAATTCAGACGAGGCCGGAAAGAGAGCGGGAACCGCCTCTGCCTTTAACGGCGGCTCGGGAGAGATAATGACCGTTACGACGGTGGATGAAAAGACAGGTGAAGAGAGAAGGCTTGTTGTTCTCGGGCAGTATGAGAAGCTTTATGAGCAGAATAAGAATCTGGCGGGCTGGATAAAGATAAAGGGTACAAATATCGATTATCCCGTCATGAAAAACATAAACGGAAAGGGAGATTTTTACCTGGATCACGATTTTGACGGTAAAGAGGACAGGAACGGAACCTTATTTCTTGACGATAACTGCGATATCGTGAAGCCCACGGAAAACCTTATTATCTACGGCCACAATATGAAATCCGGACAGATGTTCGGAGATCTTGATAAATATAAATCCGAGGATTTTTTCCGGGAGAATCCCATTATCCAGTTTGATACCATATACGAGACCGGGAAATACCAGGTGATGATGGCCTTCCAGTCGCATGTGTATGAG
>CADCQV010000156.1 GCA_902803625.1 uncultured Lachnospiraceae bacterium | reverse complement strand
GGGGGGGGGGTTGCGAAGCAACAGGAAGAATCTTTTCACAATTTCACAATTCATTGAAAAAAAGAACACAAATTGAACACAACTAAAGCTTATCATAAAACCCGTAAAGCAAAATATACAAAAACGCATCTTTTCAGAGCCACCGGCTCCGAATGATGAACGGAGATATTTCTTAATTTATTATATGAAAGAGGGTCCTGATTATGTATGAAGACAACGGAAGAGGATACAATGACTACAGATTTAATAACGGTATGAACAATATGAACAATATGAACAGCCATATCCCGGATGTACCGGGAAACAGCGGGGACAATAAACCCGGATTCTGGAAAAAGGCTCTGGCTGCAATTGCCCTGGGACTTCTCTTCGGAGCCTTTGCCGGAGCCGGACTCTATGTGGCCGGATTACTGACAGGAACCGGAAGCACTTCCGCAGAGCGTGTTGAAACCACTCCGGCCGCTGCCCCGGAAGATAAAGGGACCTCAGGGGATTCCAAAACCCCGGTTCCGGCTGTCAGCGCAAATACCACGCTGGACAAGGGTGTCATCCCGGCAGTAACGGTAACGGCAGGCAGCGTCACCTCAACCGGAGCCCTGGATGTGTCTGATGTAGCGGAGAACGTTATGCCGGCAGTGGTTTCCATCACAAATAATTATGTGCAGACTGCCCAGGATATTTTCGGACAGCAGTACCGTTCACAGTCCGAAGCCGCAGGCTCCGGGATAATCGTCGGTGATAACGGGGATGAGCTTCTCATAGCCACAAACCAGCATGTGGTCGATGATGCAGATTCCCTGAAGGTGCAGTTCATCGACGGAAGCGAGGCGGATGCCAACGTAAAGGGCGAGGATGAAAGTGCCGACCTTGCGGTCATTGCGGTAAATAAGTCCGAGCTCTCCGAAGAAACCTCAGGACAGATAAAGGTTGCCTCCCTTGGTGATTCCGACAGCCTAAAGGTAGGACAGACCGCCATCGCCATAGGAAACTCCTTAGGATACGGGCAGTCGGTCACAACAGGTGTGATAAGTGCGGTAAACAGAGAGCTTACCCTCTCAAACGGCACCCATAAAATGATACAGACGGATGCGGCCATAAATCCGGGTAATTCCGGCGGAGCCCTCCTTGACATTAACGGCAATGTGATCGGCATCAACGAGGCCAAGCTTTCAAGCAGCGCCATCGAAGGTATGGGATATGCCATCCCCATTTCGGATGCAAAGGACATTATCGACAGCCTTATGAACCAGTCCACAAAGACCAGGGCTTCGGATGAAGAACGCGGCTTCCTCGGCATCTCGGGCGTGGATGTGACTGCACAGATATCCGAGCAGTACAATATGCCCCGCGGTGTCTACATTTCAAAGGTTGGCTCCGGTCTGGCGGCTGACAGGGCAGGCATAAGGGAGAAGTCCATCATAACCTCCTTCGACGGACAGAGCATACAGACCATGTCGCAGCTCCAGTCACTGATGCAGTATTACAGGATCGGAGATGTGGTAAAGGTTACGATCCAGGAGCCTGTGGAAAATGACTACGGCTACACCGAAAGGACTGTCGAAGTCACTCTCGGAGGACAGTCCTCAATGACCGGCAATGAAGCGGAAAGCAGCCCGTCAGACGACCCCGGCAACCCGGAAAGCCCCGACTACGGTCCGTCCGGGCCACAGGACGGCGACCTCCCGGATGATCCTGACAGTTATTACTACGGCACCCTGGAGGACTTCTTTAACAGTATCTGGTAAGAATATAAGTGTCAGAGGGAGATTCTCTCTGGCACTTCTTTTACTTTGACATTTTCTTCTCTTTGCGGTATATTCAATAAGTTATAGCCGACAGAAAAATGTCAGCCGTAATAGTACCGTACAGAGGAAGTAAAATGGCTTCAGACAGCAGGAAATCAAGGAAAAAGCGTAAGAAGCGCACCATGAGGCGGGTGATATTCGCTTTTGAAATCCTTATCGTTCTTTTCCTTGTGATCGCGCTGTATGTTGTTTACAGGCTGGATCTTGCGGATACCGGAAATAAGGAATCCGTGGTAAAAGCCAAGGTAAACGAAGAAGTACAGGCGCAGATAGATGATGTGGAAAATGATGACTGGAGAATGGACGGCTACACCAATATCGCCCTTTTCGGCGTGGACTCCAGGGACACAAATCTTGGCAAGGGTGCCAGAACCGACACGATAATGGTGGCATCCTTAAATAACCAGACCGGAGAAGTAAAGCTCTGTTCTGTCTTCCGTGACACCTATCTGAATATTGGTAATGACACCTACAATAAGGCAAATTCCGCCTATTCCAACGGAGGTCCCGAGCAGGCCATACAGATGCTCAATATGAACCTGGATATGGACATAGACGAGTATGTGACCGTGGGCTTCAAGGCTCTGGTTGATACCATCGATGATCTGGGCGGAGTGGAGGTGGATATCTCCGAGGAAGAGATACATTTCCTTAATGATTACCAGATTGGAACGGCAGAGGCCATCGGTATCAAGCAGAGTGATATTGTCAATATAGATCATGCCGGGCTTCAGACCTTAAACGGCTTACAGGCTACCTCCTACTGCCGTATCAGATACACAAAGGGAGATGACTTTAAGAGGGCCGAGAGGCAGAGAACGGTTCTTACCCAGGTGGCCGAAAAAGCCATGGCCTCCGATATCTCCACGCTCGATGACATTATTGACGACATCTTCCCCCTCTGCAGCACCAGCTTTACCAAGGCTGAAATGGTGGAATACGCATCACGGGTAGCCACCTATTCCATAGGAGAGCAGAGCGGCTTCCCCTTTGAAAGAGTCACGGGAAATATGGGTAAAGCAGGAAGCTCCGTCGTAGCCGACGACTTTGAGAAGAATGTGGTGGAATTCCATGAATTCCTTTTCGGGGATTCCGAGTACACCCCTTCCTCCACAGTAAAGGATATCAGCGCAAAGATTGCGGCAGACAGACAGAAAAACGGTCTGTAGATCATATGGAAAAAACCACAAGCGTAGATATTGTGATACTAACCTATAAGCCGGATGACAGATTCCTCCGGCTTATTCAAATGCTTAAAAAACAGACGCTGACTCCGGGAAGGATAATCATCATTAATACGGAGAAGAGTTTTTTTCCTTTCTCCGATAAGCTTGAAAAGCTGTCCGGAATCGAGATCTATAATATAAGCGAAAAGGAATTCAATCACGGAGAGACCAGAAATCTGGGCGCGGCCCTTTCGGAAGCGGAGTTTATTATCTTTATGACCCAGGATGCTGTGCCCCTGGATACCGGGCTTACCCGGGAGCTAGTGAAGCCTATGGAAAATCCGCTTGTTGCGGTATCCTATGCACGCCAGCTGCCGGCAAAGGACGCCGGGGAAATAGAGCGCTATAACCGGAGCTTCAATTATCCCGACGGAGACAGGCTGAAAACCGGCAGGGATTTCAAGGAGCTCGGAATAAAGACCATCTTCTGCTCCGATGTCTGTGCCTGCTACCGTGCGGCTCTCTTCAATGATATGGGAGGCTTCGTTAAGACCGACTTCAATGAGGACATGATATACGGCTATCAGGTGGTAAAAAAAGGATACGGCATATATTATGCCTCGAAAGCAAAGGTGATCCACTCCCACGAATACACTTTTGTCCAGCAGTTTAAGAGAAATATCACTCTTGGTGCATCCCAGGGACTGCACCCCGGGGTTTTTAAGGACCTAAAAAGTGAGGGGGAAGGGAAAAAGCTCGTAAAGGGCTGTATCTCACACCTGATAAAAAGGAGAAAGCCCTGGCTCATCCCGGTATTCGTCATTCACTGTATGGCGAGATATTCGGGTTTTCTACTGGGGAAATATCTGGTACCGCTGTTTTCGAAAAAACAGTCTGTATGATACAATGAAAAAAGATCCTTCGGGCTTACGCCCTCAGGATGACATAAAAGGCTTAAGCCATCAGGATGACATAATAGGCTTACGCCCTCAGGATGATATTATAGGCTTACGCCATCAGTATTACGATCAATTATAAGGAGACAATATGTGCGGAATAATCGGATATACAGGCAGTAAACAAGTTAAACCCATAATAATAGATGCACTTACCACCCTTGAATACCGGGGTTACGACAGTGCGGGGATGGCTGTCTGCAACAGTGAAAAAAACAGGACCGACGTCTACAAATGCGCGGGACGGGTACGTGACCTGGAAAAGAAATGTGAGTTTAAGGATATTGATTCCACCTGCGGCATAGGTCATACCAGATGGGCGACCCACGGCGGTGTATGTGATACCAACGCACACCCCCACAGTGCAGGAAAGGTCACCTTGGTCCATAACGGCATTATTGAAAACTATAAGGATCTGATCGATGAATTTGACCTTTCATCCGCTCTTACCTCGGAAACAGATACAGAGGTGGCAGCGGCTGTTCTCGACCACTTTTATGAGAAGGGACATGATGCAAAAAAGGCCGTGAAAAACGCTGTGAAAAAGCTTAAGGGAACCTTTGCCCTTGTGATCATGTTTTCGGATATCCCCGACGTTATTTATTCCATAAGGAATGTAAGCCCCATAGTCGCCACGCTTTCGGAGGAGGGCGCCATGCTCGCATCGGACAATACCGCCCTCTGCAGATTTACGGACCGATATTTCGTTGTACCGGAATATACCATAGTTGAGCTGAAAAAAGACAAGGTCACCATGTGGGATCTTAACGACAATGAGATAACTCCTCAGTATCTCACCATGGACTGGGAAAAGAACAGTGCCGAAAAGAACGGCTATCCTTTCTATATGGAAAAGGAGATAATGGAGCAGCCGAAGGCCATAAGGGATACCATTTCCGGAAGGACGAGGGCCGGCATACCGAATTTTGAAGCCGACCATATCCCGGACTCCCTATTTACCGGGTGTGAAAGGATATGCGTTATCGCCTGCGGAACCGCCATGCACGCAGGTCTTGTATTCCAGGCACTGGTGAAGAGCAGGCTGAATATGCATATAGATGTGGAGCTTGCAAGCGAATTTATGTACTCAGATCCCGTGATCGATGAAAAGACCCTTGTTATCGCGGTCTCACAGTCAGGCGAGACTATAGATACCCTGGAAGCCCTGAAGTATGCCAGGAGAAAGGGTGCAAAAAGCCTGTCCATCATCAACGTCAAGGGTTCCTCCATTGCAAGAGAGAGTGACTATGTCCTTTATACCAATGCGGGACCGGAGATCGCTGTTGCGAGCACAAAGGCCTATACCACGCAGCTTGCCCTGTTTTATCTCATAGTCTACAAGATGGCCCATATCCGGGGAGTCCTTTCGGATGATGAGATAAGAGAATGCATAAGGAATCTGAAGCGGGTTCCCGAGGTGGTAAGCAGCGTGCTTGATGAGAAAAATGCCGTTCACGTTATCGCAAGAGGTGTGCTGGATGCAAAGGATCTCTTTATGATAGGAAGGGGTCTTGATTATTCGATTCTGATGGAGGGATCCCTTAAATTGAAGGAGGTATCCTATATCCATTCGGAAGCCTATGCCTCCGGTGAATTAAAGCATGGTCCCATCGCACTTATCACCAACAATACTCCCGTAGTCGCCCTGGTGACGCAGGAGCGGATCATGAGTAAGGAGCTCTCCAATATCCGGGAGGTAAGGTCAAGAGGCGCAGATGTGGCCCTCTTCATAAAGGCTGATCTTATCCAGTCCTCCACCCGGGAATTTGACACCTTTGTTCTGCCCAATCTTCCGGATGAGCTGATGGTATTCCCGGCCTCTGTTGCATTGCAGCTCCTTGCCTACTATGTTTCAAGCGACAAGGGCTTTGATGTGGATAAGCCCCGGAATCTTGCAAAGGTTGTGACCGTGGAATAAGGGTGTTTCCGGAAGCCTCAGAGCTTTTTCAGCTTTGCAAAGCCCGCAAACATCTTCCTGACACCGGTTTTGTCAAAGTCCACGGTTACCTCATAGTCCCGGCCGCCGTCCCTGATGGAGAGAACGGTGCCCTCACCCTGCTTGAAATGCATTACCCTGTCACCCTCCTTATATGAGGGAAGGACCTTCTCTATTTCCGAGCCCTTTTTTATGGCTGCAATCGAACGCTTCTTAAAGCCCGGTGAGAATGCCGGAGGTATTCTCTCAAAGGCCCGCTCCGCTTCCTCCCGGTTTATGGGGAATATCTTCTCTTTTCTTTCGGTAGCCTCCGGAGTGGTGCTCATATTAAGGAGCTCCTTCGGGATCTCTTTTATAAATCTGGAGGCTGAAGCATATCTCCACTCTCCCTTAGCCATACGGCTTCTGGCTGCTGTCAGGGTAAGGCTTTCCTTTGCTCTGGTTATCCCAACATAGCAGAGACGTCTTTCCTCCTCTATTGCCAGAGGGTCCTCACTGTTTATGGCTGCGTAGCCGGGGAAAAGACCTTCCTCCATTCCCGCCATATAGACCTCGGGAAATTCCAGTCCCTTGGCATTATGCATGGTCATAATGAGAACCTTGTCCTTACTGTCTCCGCCCTCCTTATCAAGATTGCTCCCCTCGAGGCCGTTCTGTCGCATAAAGTCAGTGAGATCGGGCTCCTCCGTCTCATTCTCGTAGGCATCAAGGGTTTCCCGGAGCTTCTCTATATACTCCTTCTCTTCCTTATACCTTTCCGGGGTCTCTGCCTCCATAAGGAGATAGTCCATATATCCCGTTTCCTCAAGGATGCGGTTAAGTGTTCCGCTGAAACCCATATTCTTTGAGGATGCCCGTATACGCAGGATCATCTCATAAAAATCCCTGATGGCAGCCTTTGCCTTTGCGGGCACTCCGCCCACGTATTCGATACGGGAAAGGGCGTCAAAGAAGGTCATACCGTTTGCTGAGGCAAATACGGAGATCTTATTGATGCTGGCATCACCTATGCCCCGCTTCGGCAGGTTTATTATCCTTATTACCCTTATGTCATTTAAGGCGTTGTCAACGGTCAGAAGGTAGCTTGTCAAATCCTTTATGACCTTTGTATCCCAGAATCGGAGTCCCTTAACAACGTCATATTCTATACTCCTGACCCTGAGGGCATCCTCCAGCTCCTTACTCTGGATATTTGTACGTGTAAGAATGGCAAAGTCCCCGTAGGAGCGTACACCCCTTTCCTTTTTTGGGCGGATCTCATCCGCAATAAATGAGGCCTCAGCGGCGGGGTCACTAAGCTGACGGAACCTGATCCTTTCCCCCTTATCCCCGGCGGTCCACAGGGACTTGTATTTCCTTTCGCTGTTATGCTTTATCACGGCATTTGCAGCATTCAGTATATTCTCTGTGGAGCGGTAGTTTTCCTCGAGCTTCACCACACAGCATCCCGGAAAATGCTTTTCAAAGTCAAGGATATTATAGATATTTGCACCGCGGAAGCGATAGATCGACTGGTCGTCATCCCCCACCACACAGATATTTTTATATTTGTCCGACAGCAGCCTCACAAGCTCGAACTGGGAGGTATTGGTGTCCTGGTATTCATCCACGGAGATATACCTGAAGCGCTCCTGATAATGATCGAGGACCTCCGGAAATTCCCTGAAAAGCCTGACGGTATTCATGATAAGATCATCAAAATCCATCATTCCGTTTGAAAAAAGAGTTTTCTGGTATTCACGGTAGATCGCGGCCACCCTTTCCAAATAGGGATCCCCGTAATTTACCCTTTCAAAATCCTCCGGGCTCAAAAGCTCATCCTTTGCTCCGGAAATGATATTCAAGGTCATTTTCTCCGGCTGCTTTTTAGGGTCGATCTGAAGCTTCTTATAAACATTTTTTATTATGCTTTTCTGGTCTGTGGTATCCGCGATCTCGAATTTCTCCGGATAGCCAAGCTTTCCCGCATTTGAATAGAGGATACGGACACAGGCGGAATGGAAGGTGCTGACCAGCATCTGTCCGGCCGCATCCCCTGCCATTTCCCTTATCCTCTCCTTCATCTCGTTTGCAGCCTTATTTGTAAAGGTGACTGCCAGGATATTCCAGGGTGCCACCTTCATTTCCGTCAGAAGATAGGCCATTCTGTACACTATGGTTCTTGTTTTCCCGCTGCCGGCTCCCGCGAGGATCAGTACGGGGCCTTCGGTCTGACGCACTGCCCTTGCCTGTTCCGGATTCAGTTCCCTGTCTATATCCATTTTGATTTCCCTTTCATAAACAATTTGTAAGATTCTTGAAACAATAAGCTTAAAAATATATAATACTTAGCATGACTTTCGATCCCGAAGACCTTATGCAAAGTATGATAGAGAGTCTCGGCAGGATAAAGCCCCTGAAAGCTTCCGATCTGCCGGACATCAGTCTTTACATGGATCAGGTCACGACTTTTATGGAAAAAAACATGGAGCACGCCAAACGTCACTCCACCGATAAAGTCCTGACCAAGACCATGATCAATAATTATGCCAAAAACAAGCTCCTGCCGCCTCCCGACAAAAAGAAGTACGACAAGGATCACCTTATTATGCTGATCCTTATCTACTATTTCAAATACATTCTTTCGATAAATGACATTGAGAAGCTTATGACCCCTCTTTCAGAAAACTATTTTCACTCGAAAAGCGGCTTGAATCTCGAAGATATCTACTCCTTTGTGACCGACAGCTCCTTCGGCCAGGTGGAGTCTATTCAGGAATTTGTCAGACAGAAGTACTCAGAAAGCATGGACATCTCCAAAGAAGCAGAAGCTAAGGGAGCAACCGAAGAAGAAACACGCTTTATCCAGATCTTTTCCTTTATCTGCTCCCTTTCCTTTGATGTTTATGTAAAACGGCTGATGATAGAAAAGCTTATTGACCTTCTACATCCGCTTTAATACCAGATCGTAACCGTCATTTCCGTAATTCAGGGACCGGTTAACACGGCTTATGGTGGCTGTGGAGGCTCCGGTCTTTTTTGCTATTTCCTGATAAGTCTTTTTCTCCTTCAGCATCCTCGCCACCTCAAAGCGCTGGCTCAAAGACAGTATCTCATTAACCGTGGCCAGATCCTCAAAAAAGGTGTAGCATTCCTCCTTGGACTGGAGACATAGTATGGCATCAAAAAGCGTATCCACCGCTTCCGTATGTAATTTCTTATTCAATGTAATCCCCTCCGGCTCCCCTGAGTTCAGGTCAGGCACTGATAAAAGCCTTATACGCTTTATATCCTTCATAAAGATCGGATTTGCTGGTGACCTCCCAGGGCGCATGCATGGACAGAACCGCCATTCCGCAGTCAACCACATCCATTCCGTATAAAGACATGATATAGGCGATGGTGCCGCCGCCTCCCGCATCCACCTTTCCAAGCTCAGCAGTCTGGTAAGCGACCTTATTCTCCTCCATCACCTTTCTTACAAAACCGAAATACTCGGCATTTGCATCATTGGAACCGCTCTTTCCCCTGGCTCCCGTAAACTTATTGAAAACTATACCCTTTCCGAAAAAGGCCGCGTTCTTCTTGTCAAACTGGGAAGCATACAGAGGATCGAAGGCTGCGCTGACATCCGATGAAAGCATTCTGGAATTTGCGAGAGTACGTCTGAGACTGAGGTCACTCCCCTTTCCCATAAGCTCCAAAACCTCCGCAAGTGTGTTTTCAAAGAAGAGAGACCGCATCCCCGTTGCGCCGACAGACCCGATCTCCTCCTTATCCACCAGGAGACAGACCGCAGTCCTCTTAACGCTCTTTACATCCAGAAAAGCCTTCAGCGAGGAAAAAGCGCACACCCTGTCATCCTGTCCGTAGGAAAGGATCATAGAGCGGTCGAAGCCAAGCTCCCTGGCCTTTCCGGCAGGCACTATCTCAAGCTCAGCAGATTCGAAATCCCGCTCCTCCATTCCGTACTTATCCTTAAGGAGTGCCAGCACATTCTCCTTGACCGCATCCTTTTCCTTTCCCTTCAGTGGAATGCTTCCGATAAGGATATCAAGATTCTCTCCCTCAACAGCCTTTGAAGCCTTTTTATCCATCTGCTCGGATGCGAGATGTATAAGGAGATCGGTCACACAGAAAACCGGATCGTCCTCATCCTCCCCGATATTGACCTCTGTTGTCGTCCCGTCGGTAAAAACGATGACTCCATGGATGGATAAGGGGAGAGTCACCCACTGGTATTTCTTTATTCCGCCGTAATAATGCGTGTCAAGATAAGCAAGCTCCGAATCCTCATAAAGAGGATTCTGTTTCACGTCCAGTCTCGGTGAATCGATATGGGCACCGAGGATACTTAAGCCCTCTTCGATATTTTCCTTTCCGATATTGAAAAGGACAACCGTCTTACCCATACACACAGCGTAAACCTTGTCACCGGGCTTTATTTTCGTCTTCTTCTTAATAAGCTCATGGAGATTCTTATAGCCGGCCTTCTCGGCGGAATTAACCGCGATATCGGCACACTCCCTCTCGGTTTTCCCGTTATTGAGGAAATCCATATATTCCCTTGAAACCTTTTCAAGCTCCCTTTTCTGCGCTGCTGTATAAGAGAGCCACGTATTTTTCTGATCCATTTCTTTTCCTTTCTCCTGAATAGCTTTCCATCAGTTTTGTGCCGTCCACCGAACGCCCTAGGCACTGTCGCGCATAGCGCTCCAAAGCGTGCCCCTGAATGTGCCACTGGCACATTCAGCCATCGATCTTCATCAGTGTGTTCGGGTCGATTGATTTGCCCTTGTACTGTATTTCGTAAGTAAACGACGGCTCGATGGAACTGCAGGAGAAAATAGCGGTTCCCCTTAATACCTGGGTGCCCTCCGAAAGCAGTGGCTCTTCCTTATATCTGTAAATGGACAGATATTCGTTACCGTGGTCAATCTCAACCCTGTAGCCAAAATCCGTGTCGCTTACAACCTTGCTGACGGTCCCGTCTCCGGCGGCGGCGATCTTCGTGCCGTCTCCCACCGTAAAGACCACATATCCCTTTGAAGAATCAAAGCTGGATGGCTGGCTTATCTGCCCGGTAATAGGAAGCCCCGTAGGGATATAGCTTAAGGAACTTGCGGTGTCCGTCTGCTTATCCACATAGTCCTTAGCATCCAGATAGGCCTTTGCTGTCAGCAGCTCATTTGAGAGTTCTTCATTCTCAGCCTGAAGAATGATATTGCTGCTGGTCACATTTTCAAGCTGTGCAGTCAGTGCAAGAATCTGATTTCTGTCGTCCTCTATCTCCCCCGATGATTTCGCGATATATGACAGAGCGATAACAAAGGCAAAAACCACCACTGCCACAAGTATAATCACAAAATCCAGGGCTACGTGAAACTGCTTAACCTCCCCCTTACCCTCGGGGACTATCAGCAGATTAAACCGCCTTGGCTTCTTTTTCCTTTTATCTTTATCCATATATCCTGAAATCTCCGGAGAAAAATTAACTAAGGTATGCACAGATCCTAACCTTATAAATATAGCATACAATTGGATTTACTTCAAACCCGGCGGGCTTTCCGACGGTTCAAAGCTCAGTAGGCATTCTTGTTCACGAAGCCGGTGAAAAGGGTCATAAACATGATCTTTATGTCAAAGCTCATAGTCCAGTTCTCAATATAGAAAAGATCATATTCCACCCTCATCCTTATGGAGGTATTGCCACGCAGTCCGTTAACCTGTGCCCAGCCGGTGAGTCCCGGCCTCACCTGATGCTTAATCATATAGCGGGGTATCTCCTCCTTGAATTTCTCCACAAACTGGGGACGTTCCGGTCTCGGCCCCACTATGCTCATATCTCCCCTGAATATGTTGATGAGCTGTGGAAGCTCATCCATACTGGTTTTCCTTAGTATCCTTCCGAATTTCGTGACCCTCGGATCCCCGGGCTTTGTCCATCCCTTTTCCTCTTCACTCGGCTTCTGCACCTCCATGGTGCGGAATTTGTACATCTGGAAGGAACGGTTATGGAGTCCCACCCTCTCCTGCTTAAAGATAATGGGTCCCTTGGAGCTAAGCTTTATGACAACAGCGGATATCAGCATTACCGGACTGAAGAGTACCAGAAGAAACGCGGAGCCGATAATGTCCACTATTCTCTTGGCAAGCATATTCAAAGGATTTGCAAGGGGAACATGTCTTATGTTTATGACCGGGAGACCGTCCAGATCCTCCATGTATGGTCTTGACGGAATGACATCATTGTAATCCGGTATGAACTGGGTATGGACCCCGGACTTCTCGCACTGGGCAACGATCTCCTCAAGCTTGCCGTATTGATCCAGACTCAGGGTAATTGCGATCTCGTCCAGCTTGTTCTCGGGAAGGATATACTCGAGATTCGCTATGGTACCGAGTACCTTTATCCCCTTGTAAACCGTTCCGGCTTCAACCCTGTCATCCAGCACTCCCCTTATGACATAGCCCCACTGCGGATTCAGACGGAGCTTATTGATATAGCTTTCGGCAGCCTTTGAGTAGCCGATAAGGAGAACATATTTCAGGTTGAATCTCTTTTTCCTTATGAAGCGGAGGAAGTATCTGACAGCATTCCTGAAAATGGTTTCCAGAATGATATTGACAATGTAGAAATAGAATATCATCCGCCTCGAGAAGTGCGCCTGACGTATGATATAGAGAACAACGATAAATATCAGCATACCGGCCGTATTGGCCTTTACGATATTATAAAACTCCCTGGCTCTGCCGGAGGCACGCTTTGAATTGTACAGGTTGAATTCGTAGTAAAGGAAGAGATAGCCCACTATCAGGAAGGGCAGAGCCTCCATATACATATAATAGGGCAGATGCAGAACGGACTGATCCTCCCAGGGAGACAGAAACTTTATAAAATACGCTATATTATAGGAAGCGGCCACAACAAGGGCATCCAGAATAACGTGAACCCTGTTGAAGACCAGCTGATTATCTTTTATCATAACACCTAAAACCTTCTGAACAGATTTATCAAAAGCTCCAGCTGGATACGGACATAATTCCCGAAGTTTTCGGAAGAATAGGGAAACTTCCTTCCCTCACGGCATAAGAGGTAACCCCTCTTAATCCCGGAAAGATATGCCCTTCCATAGCCTCTGAAAATGAAGAACAGTGCCTTTAACCCGAAGCCTGTGAGAAGAAACGGAAGGTTGAGTATGATCTGCGGTGCAGGCATATTCTTCATTATAATGTACATATTGTTCCGCGCTGACAGACGGACCTTGAAATCATTGTATCTGGATCCCGAAACCCCGCTGCCGTAGTGGTAAACACGGGCTCCGGGCTCATAGACATTGCGGTATCCCATTATCCGCGCCCTGTAGCCGATGTCCACATCCTCGAGATAAGCGAAATGAAATTCATCAAACCAGCCTATCTCATCAAGGATGCTCCTCCGGTAGATCGAAGCGCCTCCGCAGGCTGCAAAGATATCACAGGGTTTATTGAAGGCTTCCGCCCTCCTGTCCTTACCCCGGGCAAAAGCCCAGCCGAATGCGCTGTAGAGATCACCTGCCCCGTCGATCCTGTCCGGTGCCGTCATCTGCAGCATTTTTGATGAAACCGAAAAGATCCTCTCATCCTCCTTTATGGCAAGGAGAAGCCTTTCCACAAAATCCTTTTCAACTCTTGTATCATTGTTTAAGAGGATCACAAAGGGCGTGTCCGAGGCCTTTATCCCTTCATTGACAGCCCTTGAAAAGCCGTAGTTGTCCTGAAGGGCGATAAGCTTAACGGAAGGAAAGTCCTTTTCTATTATGTCCGTGCTCCCGTCCCCCGAAGCATTATCGACGACTATTATATCAAAGTCATTCCTGCTCTGGGATAAAAGGGAACTGAGACAATCCGCTATGAACTTTTCTCCCCTGTAATTGGGGATGATCACCGTTACTTCGTTCATCTTAGCCTGAAGATTATTTCCGGATCCACTATTACGCTGTAGCCGGTCTTACGCACCCTTTCGCACATGGCGAAGCTGTCCCTTGAAACAAGCGGCAGGAGCTCCCGGCGGACGGCAAAGGCATGTATGCTTACAGCCTCTGTCTCCCTCGCCATTGACGCCCTGTGCATATATCCTGAAAATCTGTAATCTATTTTACCATATTCGGGAACTCTTCTGCCATATTCGTCCCTTTTCAGGCCGTTTGACAGCGTTCTTCCACTTCTCCCTATGATCCTGGCTCCCACTATTCCCACTTCTTTTCTGGAGAAATAACCTCCAAGCCGCCTTTCATAGTCAGGAGTCAGCGGAACAAGTCTCTTATCCGTAAAAAGGCAGCTTTCTGCGGAACCGCTCTCAGCCTCTCTGTAATCAGTATGGAAAAACCCTCTGTGGGGGCTGTTCTCTACAGAGGCATTTATTCCTCTTCTCCTGAAATAATCCTCCACGGCCTTCCTCCCGTTATCGTAAGCATAGAGCTTTGCTCCCGGATTTCCCGCCGTGGATCTTTGAGTGATACGCCAGTGATAGAGAACCTTCGGAATATGTGCGATTTTCTCCCTCGGAACCATTTCCGACAGCCTTAAAAGCAGGTCATGATCCTGCGCTCCGTCATACTCCGGGCGGAAAAGACCTGCTCTTTCCACGAGCTCCTTTTTTACGGTAAGCATATGACAGATATAATTATTGGAGAGAAGGAGATCCAGATTGAAGCCGGGCTTCCGGTTGACACTTATATACCTGTCCCTTAAGCCGTCATACTTATCCTCATCAGTATAGACTATATCCGCCCCC
>CADCQV010000155.1 GCA_902803625.1 uncultured Lachnospiraceae bacterium | reverse complement strand
CGTGGGGCTTACGCTCCACTTCGTGTTCGATGTGGGGCGGGTCATAAAGCCGCTCACCCACTTTCATTTAAGCATGAAGTGGGTTCGGGCTTTTGACCCTGATATCATCATACTATGCTAAATTGGTGACGTCCGTCAAGTATTCCGGACGGACGGAACGCGGTTTGAAATGAGAAGCCCGTTGCAGCCTAAGCGCATAGGGCTTAAGGCAAAGCTGGACTTTTAGCAGCGGAAAAAGTATATTTATAGGGGTATAGACAGTTACAGATAAAGAATAAAAGTATACAAAGAAAAAGGGGAGTTGCTTTAGATAAGGAGTTGAATATGGAATGGGAAGCAGATCTGATTGAAAGGATGCAGGCAGGTTTAGGCAATGCAGAGGGCTTTGCGAAGCATTTTGATTTTTTCGGAGCAGAGACGGGGCTGTTGTTACTGGTACTGATCGTGATGTTCTGCTGGAAAAAGGAGGCAGGACAGAAGCTGGTGCTTATTGTTGCCTGCGTGAACATATGGCTTCCGATGATCAAATCGGTCGTCCTGAGGCCAAGGCCGTACATGGAGTATCCCGACAGGGTGAAGCCGCTGGCTTTGTCAGATAAAAATGCGTCGCCGATGGATGTGGCAGCTCAGGGATATTCCTTTCCAAGCATGCATAGTGCATCCGTCCCGGCAGTCTATTTTTCACTGGCGAAGGAGGCAAAAAAGAGCTGGCTTATGATCGCTGCGGGTGTCCTGACATTGCTGGTAGGTATTTCAAGAGTCGCGGCAGGAATGCATTATCCGACGGATGTGCTTTCCGGATGGATACTGGGATTTGCGGTAATAGGGGTATTTACGCTTCTTGACCGTTATATACATAAGGAGTGGCTGTATCATCTGATACTGCTGATATCAGCACTTCCGGGATTATTCTATGTGCGGACGGCCGATTACTATACTGCCCTTGGCTGCCTGAGCGGTGCCATAGCGGCATCCCGGTTTGAGCGCAAATATGTAAATTTTGAAAACACGCAGCGGATCCCTGCGATGATTATGCGCGTACTCGGTGCCTTATTGATATACCTTGTGGTAAATAAACTCTTAAAACTCCCTTTTGACAGTGAGTTCCTTGCAGGAACAAGCCTTGCTGCCTTACTTGTCAGAACCGTAAGGTATGCACTCATCCTGTTCCTGATAATGGGTGTGTACCCGAAGGCGTTTCCTTTGTTTGAGAAAGGGAAACCGGCGGGGTGACAGAGTGCCGCCGGCACGTTTTGCACAGACACACAGCACCGCTCAGAAAGACATAGTAGAGAAAAACAACCTTAATAGAGGAGGATAAAATGAACGGACTGAATAAGAAAATGCAGAATAAAAAAACAGCGGCATGCACCGCGCTTGCCATCCTGGTGTTTTTGTTTATCCTTTGTAGCCTAACTGTTTCCGCGTATGCAGATGATATAAAGCCCATAGAGACGATGGATGATGAGAGTCCTGTACAGACCTTTTCGACATCGGCTTCTGTGAACAATATCTCTAAATACGGAAATGTCGTCCTTTCACTGAAGTGTGAGGAGATACTCGGTGCAGGCTATGAATATGGGGATGTCCTTTTGGTATGCTTTTTGAACCATTCACTGGAACTCCCGTTCTGCAGCAATTTTACGGATGTCGATTCCGGTTCTCCCGGGATTTTTGCAAGAGAAGGTTCGGAATATGTGTTGCTTGCCGTTAATATGGGGGATTTTGCGACATCCTACGGGATTGCTGAAAAGATAGTCGACGAAGAAGGTAATGTATCGTGGAATCCGGTCAGTGCTCCGGAAATACCCGTAACTGTTTCAATGAAGGAAAAGGGAGGCTATTATAACGAATATCTGCTGCACCAGCTTAAATATGAGGACGACAGGTCGGCTTATCCGATGCTTTCAGACGAACAGTTCGCTAATTTCAGGGAAGTTACAACTACAGGTATGGGACATGGCATACTCTATCGCTCTGCGTCTCCGATAAACCCTCTGCATTGCAGAAATAAATATGCGGATGAAGCGATACGAAAAGCAGGGGTCAATGTGATAATGAACCTTGCGGATGATGAAGCGACGGCAAAGAGCTATGAGGGCTTTGAGAACAGCTATTATTCGGGGCAGAATTTTATTGCACTGAATTTGGGAGTGGATTTTTCATCGGAGGATTTTCGGGAAATGCTTGCGAAGGGGCTTCGGTTCTTCGCATTGAATCCGGGTATTTACGAGGTCCACTGTACGGAGGGGAAGGATAGAGCGGGCTTTGTCAGTGCTATTCTTGAGTGTCTGATGGGCGCCGGCTATGATGAAGTAATAAGTGATTACATGGTGACATATTATAACTACTATGGTGTCACCGAGGGAGACGAAAAGTATCAGGTGATAGTGGACAGCAATATCGTAAAGAGCCTTCAGAATGCATTTGGCGTAGAAGACCTGAAATCTGCGGATCTTGCGGCTGAGGCGGCAGAGTATATTCGACAGATCGGGCTTAGTGATGAGGAGATATCGCTGCTTAAGACCAATCTTGCCAGATCAAAACCGGATAACAGTGATCATGAAAAGGACAAAGCAGACGAGGTTATAAGGGTGCCGGTCACAGGCAGCGGCAGTGAATATGCTTCGTCAAAGGATAATTTTGCACCTATAGTCACATCCGGCAAAATAAGCAGCCTGAAGCTCGACTTTTCAAATGTTGCAAAATCGGAAGTAAAGCCCTCAGACCTTAGGATGACGGCAATTAAGGGTTCGAAATTCACCCTGAATGAAGCCCTTCTGACTAAGGATTCCTTTAAGATAAGCGGGGGTATAAAGGTAAAGGTTAATAAAAAGACACTGATCGCCGAGGTGAGCTGTACTTCAGACGGGACTGCCGAATTCACCCTGGGAAACGGTGCAGCTTATACCATCACCTTCACAGTCCAGAAGCCGAAGGCCAATAAAGCCTTAAAGCAGCTTTCCATAGGAGGTCCGGAAGAAAAATTGACGGTTAAAGAACTCTTTGGCACCGATATTGATGCAGGGGAGTTATACATAGTAAAGCAAAAACATGGGAATGCCCTTGTATCCGATAAGACACTTACCGTAAATCCGAAGGAAAAGGACAGAATAAAGCTTATTTATAAGTATCACAATAAGAAATACAAAATGAAAATTAAAGTGAAATGATACGGAATTATGCGGAACACTGGATATTGAAGCCAATCCGGATGGAGATATTGATGCGTTTATCCCGGAAAAGATGTGTTGACAAATGAAAAGAGTGATGGTAGTATTATGACAGTTGATTAAACATATCTAATAATAATTAGATTAATCTAAAAAAACCGCCCCGTATAAACGGGGCAAAAAATAAGCTGGTGGGTTAGACATATCTAACCAAGGAGGAAAGAATGAGTAAAACTGCAGTGGTTTATTGGAGCGGAACCGGAAACACAAAGGCTATGGCGGATGCTGTAGCAGAGGGCGCCAGAGGAGCCGGAGCCGCCGTGGATGTTTTCAGCGCTTCAGAATTTGGAAAAGATAAGCTGTCAGGCTTTGATTCGGTAGCATTCGGCTGTCCCGCGATGGGAGCGGAGGTTCTGGAGGAATCGGAATTCGACCCTATGTTTACGGATATTGAGGCCTCTCTTGCCGGGAAGAAAGTCGCTCTTTTCGGGTCATACGGCTGGGGAGACGGGCAGTGGATGCGTGACTGGGAAGACAGGTGCAGCTCAGCAGGCATCAGCCTTGTTACGGAAAGTG
>CADCQV010000154.1 GCA_902803625.1 uncultured Lachnospiraceae bacterium | reverse complement strand
CGTTTTCTTAAAGGGGATTACTCCTATGTGGTGGCTACGCATACGGATAAAGGACACTGTCATAACCACCTGATATTCTGTGCAGCTGATAATTCCCGCCACAGGAAATATAACGAGTGTACAAGGAATTATTATGCCCTTAGAAGGATCAGTGATGAACTGTGCAAGGAGCACGATCTTTCTGTCATTCCAATGAGTAAAAACAAGGGAAAAAGCTATCTGGAATGGAAGGCTTTAAGGGAAGGAAATTCATGGAAGGAGAAGCTTCGTCAGGACATTGATTCTGCAATAAAGGTGGCAGGTACTTTTAAGGATTTCCTTGCTGTTTTGAGGGAAAAAGGCTATGAAGTGAAGGGTGATGGTTTTAATGGAAGCACACAACAATACATCTCTTTTCGGGCTCCGGGATATAAGAGATTTGTCCGGGGAAGTAAGAGGAGCCTTGGGGAAAAATACACCAGGGAGGAGATAATACGGAGGATCAGTGATCCTGAAAAAGCTACTGATCTTAAGCCTAAAACCATACGGCCTCATAGCCAGGATATCCTTAAAAGGACAGCTGTTAAATCTAAACTTATCGATACTTCTGATGATAAGTTCAAAAAGAGTCCGGGTCTTAAACACTGGGCTGATATACAGAACCTGAAAACTGCTGCGGCAAGCTATGCGGAGGCAGGGAATCTGACAGAGCTTATTGAGAAAATCGAAAGGAAATCCGTGGAGGGATCTGCCATCAGGTCAGGGCTTATTTCCATTGGGAAGGAGCTTATGGATCTTAAGGAAATACAGTATTATCTCCAGCAGTATAAGGACAATGCTCCTTTTAAGCAGCAGTACAATAATTCCAGGGATAAGGAGAAGTATTACATGAACCATGAGGAACAGCTTTCCCTCTTTGACGGCGCAAGTAATAAGCTCCGGGAGTATGGGATCAAGCCAAATATTTCAGAGCTTAAACAGGTAAGTCTTGATATTGAAAATCTTGAAAGGAAAGAATCTGAGCTTGAAATGAAATATGATTCTGTGAAAAAAGAAGCTGCCGATCTTAAGCAGAAGTATAAGAACATAACTGAATACCTGGGTCTAGACAAAAGCGGTGTGATCGCTGAACAAATCCGGAAAGTGCATTCCAGGTGATAAAACAGTCATATGAAAAAAATATAACAATGGAATATTTACGATGAATTATCCCTGGATATATGGTATTATATCTCCCGGAGAATACAATATCTTGTATTGATAGGAGAGTAATCATGGCTTTAGAAAATTTGGAGCTGATCAGAGCGCTGCATCTTAACGAGAAAACGAACGATCCTTTTCTCGCAGATGCCAGGTCTCTTGCCCTGCGTCTCTTATCATCCGGCGCACCCATGCCGTTAACACTGATGGATAGGTTGGACCGGTATGAACGCAGAGCTGAGAAGTAAAAATCACATTTTTCAAGGAGGAAACACATGAACAAGACAGAATTAGTTGAGGCAATCGCAAAGGAAACCAAGCTTTCAAAGAAAGACACCGAAGCTACCGTCAAGGCATTTACTGAGGTTGTTGCTAAAGAGCTTAAGAAGGGCGGAAAGATTTCCCTTATAGGATTCGGAACCTTCGAAGTAGGCAAGAGGGCTGCAAGAAAGGGACGCAATCCCCAGACCGGCAAGGAGATCAAGATCGCCGCTTCCAAGGCTCCTAAATTCAAGGCAGGAAAGGCTCTTAAGGATCTCGTAAACGGAAAGAAGAAATAAGTTGGTTCTTTTTTATCATTATATTGGAGCTCTCGCCACTCTGGCGGGGCTCCTTTTTATTTGCTGAATTGTAAATATGGACGGGGGATGTTTCCCCCGCGCTCCAACCCGGAAACCCGATTTCCGATATTATAGTCCGGAAAAGTCTGAAGGGTCTCCGGTTTTCCGCTGCCCCCTCTGCGGGGCATTCTTTTGTTTTGGCTTCACGGGAATGCATTAAGCCCCGCAACGCCCCATGAAGGCTGTGATATGCTTACGCCGGTCGTGCAAGATAATAGCCCTGGAAAAGATCTATTCCGAGTCTCACGAGGTATTCAAACTCCTCTTTCTCTTCCACTCCTTCAGCGAGAACCATCATTTTCCGTGAATGAAACTGCGACGTAACTTTTAAACTACCGCTAGCTATCGCGATGGCGATTTGGTACAATGCTTAAAAATGAAAAGGCGGTATTCATAATGGATAGG
>CADCQV010000153.1 GCA_902803625.1 uncultured Lachnospiraceae bacterium | reverse complement strand
CAGCAGTATCAGGTTATCCGCGAGCCGGTCTATGTTTATAAGATGTTCCTCCATACATGCCTCCTTCCGTTGGAAGCGTTATAAAGAGCAACGGGCCGTATGGCGCGGGCTTAGCGGAAATTCCGCTACGCTTTTTGGAGGTCTGATGCTGTACAATCTAATAGACCTCTTTTTTCAAATTGCACGCGGTACCATACAATATTATTCCCAAATGTTCTGTTTATTTTCCAAATAGTTCCATACTGCCCATAGTATTTTTTATTATTGCCAAGATATCTGACCGTATCGCCTTTTTGGAATCCGGGATTCAAAAGATCTTCAAGAGGATTGCCCCCGCCGCCTGAAACCTGTTCCAGTTCATCATCATCAAGGAGCATCCCGGCTTTCTTTATGGTATCCCTTGCTTCTTCCTTTGTTTTAGCATTTTCAACTTTTTTCTTTAGATTACCGATAAGCTTCATAAACATGCCTTCCATAGAATAGCCCTTTTATATATTATACGATGGAAATGCATATTATGGCAGTTAAATTTTGGATTCATAAATGCCTCCCATAACGAGAAACGTATCTACGGTATCGATTACGACAACAGCTTCACCGTTGAAACACTGTACCGGCTTTACAGGGACTAAAACTCTTTAGAGGGTTTTAGTCCTTTTTTCCTTTATGGTATCTGCTGTAAGCTTGAAGGACCCGCTTCTTCTGACGATCGTACTCTTATTGAGCTCCTTTGTTTTTCCGGTAATATTCTTTTCTTTATTATATTCATCCAGAAGATTGTCAAGATTCGTGTGATTTATCTTTATGCTTCTGTCCGGAGCTTTCCTTACGCCGGAATCCGCGTATGCAGCTTCAAATTCCTGCATCTCCTTAGCTGCATTAAGACGCATCCTGCCGGAAATGGTCCGGGGATTGGCCTTGTGGGTATTAATATAATTATCCCCGGCCTTTCTGATCTGGCGGAACAGCGCCTCCACCTTTACAGCCTCACTCTCTGGTATCTCGACAACTGCCTTCCCCTGATTATTGTTTTTTACCTCCCTGAAATAACTCTCCAGAGAGTTGACCGACTGCTTAAGCCACTGGTAATTTCCGGTATCCTTCCCGTACCACTTATTTCCTATGGAGTCGAAAGCCTGCTTTGCCTGTATTATCCTCTGCTCTGTAAGAGCCAGATTTATATTGGTCCTGACAGCTTCATCCCTGAAATTAAGCTTGCCCTTAACTGCCCTTGCATCGGAAAATACCAGCTTTTTCTCAGGCTTTGCATATTCATTTTTTTCCATTTTGGTTTTTACAGTGTTTACCAGATTCTTTATCCGTGTAAAATAACTTGTATTCTGTCTGTCTGCCGCCACCTTTGCCAGCTCCCTGATATCGTAATCCTTGAATTTCTCATCCGGGACCACCAGTATCATATCTTTGGTGAGTTTTTTTACGTACTTCAGCTCCTGCAACGCCATATCTTCTTTGAGCTGATTCTGAAGCATCTCTAAACGTTTCTTACAGTTATCCATCTCAACCTTTGTAAAATTCATATCCTTAAGAAGGAAGTCGAGCTTTTCGGGTGTGAGATCGAGAACCTTCTTCGCTGTTGTCTCCCTCATTATCTTCATCTCTTTGGGATTGACGATCTTTTCATCCTTGCTGTTATTGGCCTCGTTCTTTGTTCCGAAGGACATGTCATTATCTATACCGGTGATACCGGTCACAACCGTCTTCCCATCCTTTATCTCTGTCTTATAGATCATATTTCCCCTGTGTCTGTCGCAGTTTCCACAGATAAAATCTATGACCTGAAGATCAGCTATCTGGCGCTTTAATTCCGCGGAATTGACGGAGGAATAATCCCCCTGTTTATATTTTCCAAGTCCGCAAAGCTCACTGTCCTGGGTAAGTCTGTTTATATCTCCGCCCACCGCTTTTTTCTGGAAGGTTCCGTGAACCTCTCTGTCACCTATCTTTACGGTAAAGCTTCTTGCGGGCGCCACCAGGTTTCCTCTGTCAAAATAATTTGCTATGGTACTCATAGCCACATTTCTCTTGTCAATGTTTTCTCCCTTGGGAATACCTGCGTAATAATGGTTCATGACATAGGATCCGCAATAATCCTTTGCCTTCTTAACCATATCAAGGGTTTCCTTACGAAGCTTATCAGCTTCCGGTCCTTCTGCCAGAAATTTCGCTTTAAGATCCTCATCGATCTTTTCCTCAAGTATATCCTTAATAAGCTCATATGCTGCAAAGCCCGACCGGGCAATTTCTTCCCTGTTCTTTGCATTATCGAGCCTTTTTTCGAGCTTCATCGATAATTGGCGCATGGGCTTTAACTCGGTGCTAAACACGATGTCTGCCATTTTTCCGATATATGAAGCCTCTCCAAACTGCGTCTTGTATTCTTCTGAATAGGACTTTATAACATCAAGATAACCGATAAGATCGGACTTCTCCGTGAAAAGACCTTCTTCCACCCTGCCGTCCTCACTTTTAAGCCTTATGGGGATACGGGAGCTCATCTGACCGCCCTCGGTATGAATTGTGCTCTGGTCTTCTATGGTGGCTTCTATGGAACGTCCCTCGCTGATGATGGTGATAAGGCTGCCCGGGTTCTCCATCATAAGGCTCTCGTTAAGAGAGACCATATCCTCTGTGAGAATGCCCTTCATAGCCTTAAGGCACTCTACTCTTCCGACCTGTGTACCGGACAGGTTCTTTCCCTCATTCTCCCTGATATAATCGTTACAGGCTTTCAAGAGCCGCTTATACCCGTCAAGTATCTCACTTATAGCCTCTCTCGTTAGGCTCCTGCCCTTATAATAGGGGTCGGTTGCGTTCTTCAGGGCGGAAAGAGCTTCATCTACCGCTCCGTAAAAGTCATCGCGTTCCCCGATTATACTATTGACCGCGTTAAGGTCTGTAATGGCTCTGTCAAGTCTTGTATTCTGTCTTGTTTTCGGCATGATGATCCTTCCTACAAGTTATTTTTTAGTTCACTTACTATAATATACATCTGAACCTGATTATTCAGCCTGCTTTTTTTGAACTATACTTTTTACATTCCGGATCACCCTCTGCATATTCGGTCGTTTTTCATGTCAATCCGGTAATAGCCTCTGCTTATACGGTCTTTGAATTCTTCTACGGAAAGGGGATTATCAAAATTGAAAAATGCGCAGACTCCCTAAGGAAATCTGCGCATCATAACTATTTTTTTAACATGCCTATGGCAACCCGGATGAATTTATTACTGCTCGTCATTCATAAGAAGAGCTGCGGCAGAACCCATGTAATTGATGGTCTCAGCACTGTCAAGGTATTTACCCTCTACAACAGCGCCGCTTGCGTCAAAGAATACTATCTGATTGGTCTCTGCATTTTCGCCAACACCAAGCTGGTAATTGTCACCGGTATATACATCTGTCACATCAAAGTATGTCCAGTCAAGTCCATCCTCATCTTTCTCAGTGGTAGCCTCATACTGTCCGCAGATAACATCTCCGCTTTTGCTGTCATTATTGAATCCCATAAGTGATACGTATTTATTGTTATCAGGACCGGTAAACATAGAGAATACAAGCTCTCCGCCATTTGAATCATTTCCGTATACACCTACTTCTATCATGCTCTCATCAACATCGAGAAGAGAGAAAGATCCATCACTGCTGCCTTCATCAGCTGTTTCTTCTTCAGCAGGAGCTGCTTCCTCTTCAGCAGGAGCTTCTTCCTCTTCAGCAGGAGCTTCTTCCTCTTCAGCAGGGGCTTCCTCTTCAGCAGGAGCTTCCTCAGCTTCAGTCTCAGCCGGTGCAGCTGCAGGTGCGCTTTCTTCTGCCTTGCTTCCGCCGCAGCCGAATAATGCTGCTGTAAGTGCAGTAGCTAATAATACTGTTAAAAGTTTCTTTTTCATAACATTTTCCTCCATTATAAAGAATCATCAAATATACCTGGTCACAGAAAATCTGGTTTTTCCGAACAGTATTTCCAGACATTGTGGTATTATGCCTTCTTTCACAAAAAAAGTCAATATACTTATTATTTTTTGGCGGCGTAAATTTACTGTAGGATTTAATCGGGTAGAGATCCCCTGGACGTGTTTTGGTGTTCAAACCTTTCCCAATTATAATCCT
>CADCQV010000152.1 GCA_902803625.1 uncultured Lachnospiraceae bacterium | reverse complement strand
CTTTACCGGATGACGGTCAGCCATGGTCTTAAGGGCAGCAGGATTTTCCAGGAAGCGCTTTTCAACATCTGTAAGCTGATGCTCCAGGGCTTTATTAAGATCGTTCCTTATGGCGCGTAAGGGTACCAGGCGGTCCAGGGTCTGCTCAGGCATCCTGTCGATCTCTGCAATAAGTGATTCCAGAAGGGCCTTTCGATTTCCTTCATTCCCCGGCACCTGTGATAAACAGTTATTCAGCTTTTCTTCGAGCGAATTTACCGCTCTAAGCTCTTCTTCCGTATATCGGGGAATCTGAGGCATAGCGGGCTTTACGGGTTTCCTGAGATTCTTCTCCCCGTTAGCCTGTCTGGTATTATAATCAGTCAGATTCTGATTGTATTTATTAAGTTTTACCTGATATTCTTCCCAGCTTTTATTGACTTTGGCATTGTTTCCCCTTGCAGCAGGGATAATATGAGCAAGTCTTCCTATGGCAGTGATATCGGGCATTGCCCAGCCGTTTATGATCAGTTTTCTCCTGGCCCTGTTTATCGCAGACCAGTTCTCAAACTGCCCCCTGCCTCCAAATGAATCATAATATGCTCCGTCCACTACCCCCGGGAAAGCTTCCTTTACGTCTTTATGATTAATGTTTTTCTTAATCTTGTCTATGGCATAAAGGCATTCTGCCCCTTCGGTCAATATCACTTCCCTGACCTTGATCTCATCAGCTTCAGTCACATTTCCGCCCGAGACCTTATTCTCATATTCTATTGTTGCATTCGTAAGTTTGATTCCCTTTGCGGGTACTGTAGACAGCGGTAATACCCTGTTTGCCCTGACATAATCCGTGACATACAGCTTTGAAATGTCTTTGGGATCCTTCTTTCCGATACCGTACGGTGAAAAGCCCGGTATCAGTCCTGCGTAAGAGTTTGGAAGAAAATAATCATCCGGATTTAAGGATTGTTCATCAAGGCTTCCGTTTAATGCGGCATCAGTCTGTCCGACGAGCAATTCCAGCAGATCGCGCTTAAAATCATTATTGCTAAAGTCGGCTCCGGCTACGGGCAGGCGGCCAACTTCATTTTTAAGCTCAGTTTTAAAGGATTGAAGAAGGGTATTCAGCTCTGCCTCCAGCTCCAGGGGGTAATACTCAACATTTGAAGGTCCCATGGTGGTGCTGTTGTATGAAACCATAAGAGCTCCGGGCTTTTTCATCAGCTCGGCTCTCTTGATTGCTGCAACATCCATTTTATTTTTTATTTTTTCATGCCACTGCTGCCACCTATCCTTTTCCTCGGGAGTCGCTGCATTGTTTATAAGAGCCTGTATCGTCGCGCTAATATTCAATATGGTATGGTCGCCGTATTTATTCGATTTCTCCGGCAGCTTGACACCCGTGATACTCTCGTATTCAGCGCACAGCTCCTTATAGGCGGTTTTTACTTCTTCCCTGCTGTTACAGATCTTATTGTTATACTTTTGCCTTAAATTATTAAACTGCTCCTCCTGCTGGGGAGTTAACTCTATATTTTCCGGTAAACCAATCTTAAATCTAAATGCCATATTCTTTCCCCTTTGACTTATCTGATATTAAAGCTCTCCTCTGTTCTTTCTTCCTCGGAAGTTACTCCGGGAACAAATTCTGTTACGTAAGTGTCTCCGGTCATAGCGTCAATATGATACCGGATCTCAGCTCCCGTATATGACCTGAAAAGAACCACTATCTCTTTGCCATCATTGGATTCAATCTCCCAAAATACCGGATACTCGCCCTTTTCTTCGATTTCCTTCAGATCCGCATTATTTGCGTAGCAGTAATTCCTGATTGCAGACAGAGCCTCCTCTTCTGTGATCTGTTTTTTTGAAGTATCCTCCCCGTCTTCTTCTGCTCCCGTATATGGCTCGTTCTCCTCTGAATACATCTGCTCTGCCACAGCCTGTATGTCGAATCCGGCCAGATCCTCTGCTGCGGTAGAAAGAGAATATTTGATACCGATCTCCACATCATACCAGGTAATAAGGTCTATGTATCCCGAATCATTTATCGCCCTGTAGGTTTTACCGGACATATGTCCACCACCCCATTTCGCAAGGGTAGCATCCTCCGGGCCTACCGTCCATTCGGTATATATCCCTGAAATATCAGCATCCTCGGAAGCTCCGTACTGTGCTCTGGCAGTATAATGAAGATCATCCAGCTCAAAACTCAGCTGGATCATCGGCTGTGTTCCCTTTTCCGGATCGCCAAGTTCCTCGCATTTAAGCCATTCCTGAGCCTTTGCCCCCTCAGGAGCCTTGAACAGCCGGGGGCAATATTTATTTGCCTCCTCCTCCGTGATCTCCACCCATGGATTCCCCATTCCGGCTTCAGGCTCTTTCCCGGAAGATATCTCTCCCATTCCGGCTTCAGGCTCTTCTTCGGAAGCTGTCTCTGTTGCCTTATTCTCCACAGATTCAGCCGTAGCGGAGGCACCTGCCTCCTTCTTTATGCTTTTGCATCCTGCAATGCTTAAAGCCGTCAGTATTAAAACACCTGTCAATGCAACAAGCCTTTGCCTTATCATTCTTTTCCCCTCTGCCTCCTTTATATTCTTTTCCGGAAGTTCCGATGTTACCTCAAGCTCTGCGGGTCTTCTCCTGCATATATGCATCCCTTACCAGTGAAGGATCGTAGTAAACCTTGTCATCTGCAATAAGCCTTGGCTCCTTCCCCGTAACCTCAATTATATTTACACAGCAGTTCGGAGGAGTGCTGCCATGCCAGAAGGGCTCTCCTTCAGGGTAGAACATCTGCAGCATTGCCCTCATAGCGCATCCATGCGTAAAAACAGCGACGTTTTTCCCCTCATACCTGCTGTCATTGATCAGCTCCGTAAGGAAATCCCCGGTCCTTTTGCAAACCTCCGTCATGGATTCTCCTCCCGGACCTCCGCTGAATCCCAGGGGATCATCGTAGAAATTCCAAAAGGAAGGGTCTCCAATCTCAAAATTATCCCTTTTGCAGCAAAGGCCCTCCCAGCTACCGAAATTTATTTCCTTTATCCTGTCATCCGTGATGATCTCCTTTGTGGACCCGGCAAGGTTTTCCCCAAGGATTATCTCACCGGTCTCGTATGCCCGGATAAGGGGGCTTGAGAAGGCGTAGTCAAAGCATATATCAGAAAGGCCCTTACCGGTAATGACTGCAAGGTCTCTCCCGTTTTTATTAAGGGGCTTATCAGACCAGCCCTGAAGTATGGCCTTTGTATTATAATCCGTTTCACCGTGACGGATGACGTATATGTGTTTCACCTAAGCTTCCTCCAGCAATTCTCTGATATCACCGAATTTGGTGATGACTGCCCTGTAATCATCCTTATGAACCTGTCCAAAGCCATACTCTGCATAGATAAACTGAACCCCGGCCTCAGCGCAGGCGATCCTGTCACCGTCCGTATCTCCGATATATACCGGCTCCTTCAGATCATTTCTCCGGACAAGAAGGGAAATATTATCGGCCTTCCCCTTTCCCGTATTTCCGAAGCACTCAAAATCCCGGATATGATCCGTTAATCCGGTTTTTCCGCAGAAAAGTTCAATATATCCCTTCTGACAATTACTGACTATATAAAACGGAAACCTGTCCGAAAGCTCCTTTATCGTGTCGATCACACCCGGAAATGCTATCCTGCAGGGATCCGATGTGAGCTCCTCATGCTCATACCTGCAGCAGAGCTCCATTATTTCCCTTCGTTTCTCAGGAACATCATCAAAAAAGATATTGTCCGCTATCTCGTCCATGGGCTTCCCGAACTGGGACTTTAAGAGATCCGGAGAAATATAATCCGTTCTTTTCGCCCCACCTTCCTTTGCTGCCCTGTTCCATGCCTTGGAAACTATATTTGTGGAATCCCACAGGGTTCCGTCTATGTCCAGAATGATCCCATCGGTTTTGACAGTCATCGTCAAATTATCCTTTCAAAATTTCTCGGTTTCGGGTTCCCTGGTGAAAGAACTGAAGGTAGCCACTGCATCCTTAAAGTAAAAGACCTCCGTATTCCCGTCATCCGCAGAGTACATATTCTGAAGTGACGGATAAGCATCCAGCATAGACTGCCTTGCTTCCCTGCGGTCATCCTCCACCAGCTCTCCCGCGACCCTAAGCCATTCCCCGTCCTTAAAGGCACATATCTCAACCTTTGGATTGGCATGGATCTGCTTCGAAACATCCTTTGACTTTCCGGTCTGAATATAGAGCCTTCCTTCAAAAATGTGCGCTGTCCCAAAGGGTCTGACTCTGGGCTGGTCTCCGTCGATCGTAGCAAGATAATAAGTTCCGGCATCCTTTAAAAATTTAATCGTTCTTTCCATAATTGTCTGTCTCCTTCCTTATGAAAAATACAGTTACAGCTTCCATAAATCCCATTATGTCCGCAGTTCATACAGGTTCCTTTTCAG
>CADCQV010000151.1 GCA_902803625.1 uncultured Lachnospiraceae bacterium | reverse complement strand
AGGATTATAATTGGGAAAGGTTTGAACACCAAAACACGTCCAGGGGATCTCTACCCGATTAAATCCTACAGTAAATTTACGCCGCCGAAGGCTCACTGCCCGCGAGGATCTTCAATACCGACTCCTGGACCCTCCGCTGACAGTCAAACCCTGCATCACACCAGGGAATCAATAAATTCCAGACTTTTCCCTATGATCAATTCCCTGTGTTCCGGATCTCCGCCCCGTTTTCCGAAATCAAGAATGCGAAGACACCCGAGGATCCTGCATATTCTTTCCCTTTCAAAAAGCTCTGCCCTGTCCATTTCCGGATGATACAGCTTAAGCGTCTGCTGCCAGATATAACCTGCATCCTCCACGCTGATACCGAGGAATCCGGTTGCCGCATCGGCGGCCATCCGGGGAAATGAATAATATGAATTCGATATGGTGGCAAGGTCAAATACCGGATCTCCATAGCACAGGGTATCCATGTCGATCAGCATAGGCTCGCCCTTACTTATGATAATGTTTTTTATGTGGAAATCCCCGTGAAGAAGGGTTTCCGTATCGGGAACCTCTTCTATGATCTCCTTTATCCTGTCCGCCTTGTCATCACCCAGAAGCCCCCTTGCATTTTCAAGCCATTTCAGATGATCGGCCTTCATATCGGGGAACTCATCCTTATTAACCTTTATCGAATGAATAAGCTTTAGAAGCTCTACCGACATTGATATGAATCTGTCGAGATTTTCTCTGCTTCTGCCAATGAATTTTTCGGTGGCCTCTGCATCGATAAGCTCATATACGGCGCCGAAATTCCCGCCCACCTTCACTATATCAAAGGAGATGGCAGTGGGAAGCCCGAGGATAAGGGCTTTCCTGGACTTTTCCTTCTCCGCCTGTATATTGGAAAGGGGGATGTCTTCTCTGTAAACCTTGACTATCTCATCCGGCCCTGTCCTGTATACCTTGCCGTGAGCCCCCATTCCGATAAGCTTACAGCCTTCGATGCTTATCTGCCTGAATTCTTCTGATTTCCGCATAGTCTCACCCGGTAACTCCGTTTACTCCCATCTTGTCGGTTATATCAACGAACATTCCCACATAAGAGAGCGGAACTCCGTTATCACGCCTTAATAGTCTTCCGATAGCGTGAAACCACCGCCATTCCCCGTTTCTTACCCTGAGGCGATATTCCACATCATAGTTCTTATGACCGGAATAATCATTTATGGTATCTCTGAATTCCTTCAGAACCGCTTTCTTATCATCGGGATGCAGAAGGTCAGACCAGGACTCAAGCTTATCGGGAAAGTCGTTCTCATCCTTATATCCGACCATCTTTCTGAATTCGGGACTCCACTCAACGGAGATCATTTTTCCCGCTTCATCAAATTCCATACCCCACATTCCCGATCCCAGAGCCTCGTGCATAACCCGGATCGTAGCCTCCTTGTGGGCTGCGATCCTGCGCTCATTGGTATCCTTAAGCTTTGCCTTATTCGCATACATTTCCTTATCTGCAAGGCTCATGGTATTATCAATATCGACATCCTTCTTATTTACCATTTCATATCCGAAAGCGCACTCATATTTCGTCCGGCCCAGGTTTGCCCGCATATCCTCCATATCTTTTCGGACTTCTTCCTCGCTTTTGTCCAGATAAAACACCGCATATTCGTCCCCGCCTATACGGTACACCTTTTTATTCCTCATCTTCCCCCTGGTCAGACAGTCCGCCACGGTTTTCAGCGCCTCATCTCCCGCGTTATGTCCCTGACTGTCATTTATTTTTTTCAGATCATTCATATCCACGGATACTACTGCAGTGATCTGATCCTTCAGTCTCTTCGAATCCGCATAATAGCACTGACGGTTAAAAAGATGGGTAAGTGTATCCTCCTTGGACGACAATACATACAGGGACAGATAATATATGAGCAGCAGGGAAGCAAAAAGCGTACTGTAGTCCTCGTCTATCCCGTAGATGACATGAAGCGTAACCCCTACGGTGGCAGCTATTACGCTTACCAGAGTACCCTTTCTCTCCGCCGAACCAAAGCAGGCGTATCTCGCCGTGAACAGGCCCACAAAAAGGATAACGTAGAGTAAAAACAGAAAATAGGGAAAATACTGCAGTAAACTGTCTGCTCCCACATAGAGATTGTCATCTGAAAACCAGTAAATGAGGTGTGTCCACTGGGAGGTGTACAAAACCGGTGCACAGATGATAACCGGCAGATAATAAAGAAATCTGTGCTTCTTCAGAAATTCCGCCATTTCCATGATCCCCAGCAGGATAATGGGATGAAGAAGGTAGATGGTAGGTGTCAGTATTACACGGATAAAGGTCAGATGCCCGATCTCCCTTGTCCATCTTTCAATGCCCCAGAACAATGCTTCCGCGAAAATGAGAATGATCACAATGCGGGTCACCTTTATAGTCCTTCTTTTCAGATGGACATTGGAATCCAGCATTATCCATAATCCCATCAATTCCGCTATAAGAATGTAATTTGCCAGTATCAGGGAAATAACACTCAAAGCAGGCCTCCTTATCTGTCACACCCGGGACGGAATCTTTATCTGCCCCTGATCGTTTACTTTCTTTTATATATACAGCCCGGCACGAAAAATGAGCCCCGGCGTATCAGGAATACACACCTCTGAATCTGCTCATATCAAGCCACATCCTGCCTCTTTTATGCTTTACTGCCCCCTTAAGCCCCCAGGTAGACAATGTATGGATAAGATCTGAACGGACATTCTGCAGGTATGAGCGGCTCTTATCGATATCCTTGCTTTCTTCCCACAATCTGTCGATCATAACCTCATTACTGAGCATTCCTCCCTCCATATCGAAAAGGAGTGCGAGAAGCTCCCCCGTCTTTTTGTAAGCAAAGCTCACCGGCTTTTCATCAATATAGACCGTTATGCCGTTTCTGCGTTCCAGCCTTAAAAGTGGGAGATCGTCATAGACCGGGTAGAGCAGGTTTTGAAGCTCCGAATCCACTGCTTCTTCCGTTAAAGGAAGGCATATGTACCCGCTTGCGTGCAGCTTCAGCGCGCGGGACATATACCTTTCGTCTTCGCTTATAATGATCAGATTTACCCCGGGAATAATAAGGCAGAGCTTCCCTGCATCATCCAGTTCTTCTTCCGCCTGAGCAGACAGACACAGGAAGACCACATGGAAAATATGTCTGTCCGCATAGCGCATAAGCTTCGCCCGGTCGGTGAAATAATGGACATTATCCTCTCCGTATCCGGCTTTAAGCATGCCGGTAAGACTGTCTGCCGCCTTTCCCGAGCTGTCGTAAACAAGGATCACCATTTCTTCTATACCAGACCCGGAGAATCCTTCACATCCTGTATGCCAACCCCTGCCGCCGACAGTCCGATCTTCAGGAACAGCCATATTGGTGAAGATGGCTCCGGAAGAGAAACCTCATAGGGAAAGACCGGAATAAGCCCCACCAGGAAATTGACCACCGCAAAGCCTCCCACCACGGCAGTGAGACAGACCAGTACGGTCCTCGTCATACTGACAGAGAGCTTCGCTATGCCAAAGGCGAGAAGCCCGGAAATGATCGTGACTACAACGCCCGTGACCAAAAAGCTGTATTTCACCCTGTCATGCAGAAAGGCCTCCACATACACCGGAAGATTGGAGGATGCGAACTGAAATACCGCAATGAAGATCCCCGCAAGGAATATCCTGTAGGACACTACACAAAGTATCAGTCCCATAAAGGTCTCCATCATGAGCAGGACTTCATTTGAAAATCCCAGACTTCCGAAGAGCAGAAATCCGATCCGGAAACCCAGTGCAAAGCCCATAACCCCGAGCAGCATCTTGTATATGCGATAACCCTCCAGACAGCAATATCCGGCCGCCACTATTCCGACCACATAAAACAGCGGACCGTTTCTGAAATCAAGATTAGCAAATACTTCCACAAAGCTATTTACCGTAGTTTTCCAGTCCATATATTAATCCTCCGGTCCCGATGTCATCACCGGTGCATCAATAGAATCCTTAGAAATCTTCCTTCCCAGACCGTATTTCCTTTCCAGACTGTCGGTGAACACCTTCATGTCATGCTCCAGATTCCCCGTCAGGGCGTACAATTTGTCTATTCCCCGGCTTCCTTTTATATCGCTTTTTTCTTTTTTCTTATTTCCGGCGATAAAGCGGTTAAGCTTGTAGTTTATACCGGTGAGAAGCTCATTTGCCCTGATCGTGTCAAAATAGCACTCATTATACACGGCATCCAGACCCTCTCCGTTTTCATCCCCGTATGAGAAAAGCCTGTCCACTATCCCGTCAAGCTCCATTATAGAACCTGCGAGTTCCTCCGACAGTGTAGCGTCATCACCGTCCTCGGTCCTGAATTTTCTGTATGCCTTTCCGGATCTTCTGACTGCCGGATATGACTTTGACACCGGCAATGCCTGATGTCTCGGATTAATGACCTTTTTCCCGGTCTTCCCCGGGAATAACCCCTTTGACAATTCTTCAAGATCTGTTTTTCTGGTTTTTCCGTCCATTTACTTAACTCCCCTCCCTTCTCATTTATTCAGGCCGGCTCTTTCCCGCCTTATCTTTTCCAGAACTGCTACTGTAGGCTCAGCCCAGGAATAACGTTCCATATATATACCTTCAAAGGGTCTGGCTTCCGCCTTTCCCTCCAGATAATCATAGTAATCACACTCCACTGCTTCCGTCACAAGACTGATCCCGTCTCCCTCCAGGCGGAAAAGATCATTTATTCCCAGCCTTGAAAAGGTGTTTATCATGTCCTTCTTCAGAGTACTGATGTAGGACGCATGATCAGCGATGGAATTATCCTCAGGCCATAATAATGTCCTTATCCTGTCTGTGTCTGCGGAGGCACCGCGAAGATCCACGAGTATCGCAAGTATCTCCTCTGACTTGCTGTATTGGAACCCCACCGGCTTATCATCCACAAAAACCGTAAAGCTTCCGAAGGCAGAAATCCTTACCTTTTTCCTGTCTGTCGAAGGAGCATTTCTGAGATCGATAAGCTCCCGGAAAACCATGTCCTCTGTCACAGGCTTAAGGAGATATCCGCTTGCATGAAGCTTGAAGGCTTCCTGCATATACTCCTTATAGGCGGTAATAAAAATGATATTGATCTCCGCCCGTAGCTCCTTCAATCTGGCTGCCAGCTCCAGCCCGTTCATAACCGGCATCTCAATGTCCAGAAACGCCACATCAATGCTGCGCTCCTCTGCAAGCTTCAAGGCCTCGAGAGGGTCATCAAAGGAATACAGCACGGCATCGGAGCGTACTCTTCTGACCGTGTCCTCGATCCCCTGAAGCTCAATCATTTCATCATCAACGATAATTATCTGCAATCCTTCGGTCTACCTATCACTTATATACGAATATGGTCATAGTAAGGTCATCAAACTGCGGGGCATCTCCCACGAAGCTGTCCACATGCTCTCTTACCTTTCCGAGCATGCCCTGCAGATTCTCTTCCTTCCTGCTGTCATCAAGCGCATTCAGCATCCGGTCTATTCCGAAGAGCTCACTTTGGGAATCCGTGGCCTCGGGAACTCCGTCCGTATACAGGAACAGCATATCCCCGCTCTTTAAGTCGCCTTCCCACTCCTCGAAATCAACATCGTCAAACATTCCGAGCCCCGGACCGTGCTCATCCTTTATCAGCTCATACTGTCCGCCCTTCCTGCAGATCGCCGGGAATTCATGCCCTCCGTTGGCAGACACCAGATGTCCTGTGGATATGGTCAGAATACCGAGCCATACGGTAACGAACATGCTTTCATCATTGCCCTCATATAGCTTATTATTTACGTCATAGAGTATTCCCCCGGGTCCCTTGTATTTCCCGGTAAGCGTCACGTTCTTTATGATGGTCTTTGCTATGACCATAAATAAAGCTGCAGGCACCCCTTTCCCCGACACATCAGCCATTACAAGGGCCAGATGGTCGTCATCTATAAGGAAGAAGTCATAGAAGTCTCCTCCAACCTCCTTTGCGGGTGTCATAGTGGAGTATATGTCAAATTCGCTCCTCTCCGGAAATGCCGGAAATATCTGAGGAAGCATATCCGACTGTATCTTTGTGGCAACCGAAAGCTCTGTATCTATCCTTTCCTTTTCTGCCGTTACACGCTTGAGTGAGCGGACCGATGTCACGATATTTATCTCCAGATCCTGCATGGTGACCCAGAGATCCTCTATCTCATCACCTGTAAAAAGATTCAGTGAACCGAAATAATTCGGTGCGGTCTCCATCTCGATAGCGTCTCTCTCGATAAACCTTATGCCCGCATTCTTCAGCTCCATAATGGGCCGGACGAGCCTGCCGGCATTCTGCAGGGAAAAGAAAATGGAAAAGGCTATAAGCGCAATGGCAATAAGGATCATAATAAGCTGTGTCTGCTTTGAGATAAATCCGGTCTTCTCCAGGGTCTCACCTGATATCACGTCCATCCTCTTGACCAGATCCTTCGCAGGCTTTTCCAGCTCCCTGTCAGATATTCCGAGTAAAAGTGTCCATCCCACGGTTTTCAGCGGTGCGTATGCAAGGATTGTTGGTTCTCCGTCGATTTCCAGCTGTTCATAGCCCTTTCCGCCTTCCAGGGCTTTCTGCAGGAAATCAACCAGCTCCACATTGGGACTTACCAGAATGCTTCCCCTGTTATGATCGCTTATTGCCAGCTCCCCGTTCTTCCGCTGGGAATAGATGATGTTGCCGCTCTCGTTGATAAGACAGATAAAGCTGCCATCACTTAAATCCATCCGCTCTATCATGTCCTCCATTCCCGACAGAAGTCTCGATCCGGCAACCACTGCGGCCAGCCTGCCTTTCACATACACGGGAACACCCAGCATAACCTCCATGGAATCATTGAAATAGTCATAATTCGTCGGGGCAAAAAAGGTTTTTCCCGTAAGATAGGCACCCACATAATAAGGCCTTCTGTCGGAATTAAAGGGCAGAACCCTCCCGTCATCCCCGATCTTCTGCTCCGGGTGCCTGTCCATATATATGGTGGCGCCTCCGGGAAGAGCTATCAGGCAGTCGTTTATGGTTTCACTGGTACCAACGATATAGGACATCTGGTCATTCAGATTTGCCAGCTTCCGGATGGAAGACATCATCTCCTTATCCCCCCTGTCCGCATCCCTGGAATAAAGAAGCTGGGCGGAAAGCTTGCCCTCATCGGAAGCCAGGGGGATGGATACCGGTTTTTCGGCGTAGTCGTCCGGGTGCTCAAGTATTTCCTGAACCCCTTTGGAAAGCATCTCGACATCATGCTTCATAAGCCAGAATTCATTGTCGATTATCTCCGCATCAGCTTCAACGTATTTCTGGAAGCTTCCGGTAGCCGTTTTATACATGGTACTCGTGGTTGTATCGGCTACGATCCTGTCCTGCTCGGCACCGGATTCGGAAAGAAGATCCGCAAACCTTCCGAACTGTATGACTCCGAGCACTGCAAAAACAAGCACCGCTGCAGAAACAAGAGAAACACACATTATAAAAATCTTGATCTTTAAGCTGACCTTGTTCCGGCTGTCACTTCCGCTCAGCCATCCCTTCGGCCGTTCCTTTTTTCCCTGCTCCGCAATCCCCATTTATTTCAGCTCCATATCTTCAAGAATCACATCACTCCAGCCTGCCCAGTAGGGAATATAGCTCTTTACCCTGTCTCCTTTTACAAACACATGCTCTGAAGAATAGAGCGGCACCCACACCGCATCATCCATAATGAGCTTCCTTTCAAGGGCTGCATATTCCATAAGCCTCTTCTCGTCATTTATTATGGTACGGGCCTTCCCTATCCTTTCCATGGTGCCATAGTCCTTGTAATTACTGGAAAACTTCTTTGTTGCTTCCTCTGAACCGAAAATGGTATAGATAAAATTGTCCGGGTCATTATAGTCGGCGTACCAGTCAAAAACATAGGCCATGATCTTTCCGTTCCGCCTCAGATACAGACGGCTGTCCGGATCATAGACTACTGTAACCGTATTGATCCCCACGGCATTTAAGTTTTCCTGTACTATCTCGGTCAGCCTCTGTATGGAAATATCGGCAGTGGATCCTATTGCGAGCTCTACGGTGTAATTTCCTCCGATCCCTGCTTCCTTTACAAGTTCTTTTGCTTTCTCCGGATCATATTTTAGCCACCCCTGGTTTTCCTCCGTGTACCCGATAAGACCCTTGGGGAAGATCCCGTCCGTAATATCCGCATATCCCCCGCAAACCTCTTTTATTATCCTTTCACGGTCAATGGCGTACTGAACCGCCTTCCTTATTTTCACAAGATTAAGAGGGGGGATGTCGGTATTCAGCATAAGACTTATTATCCCCACATTCTCCTTTACCACAAACCTGTCCCTATAGGTATAATCGTCATCCGTCAGATACTGCTCCTTGGCCTCACCGTTCAGGAAATCAAGATCCAGAAGATCCAGGTTTCCCTTGCTGAATTCCCTGTTCATAAGTGAATTCACCATAACCCGCATCTCGGCTTTCTTTACCGAAGGTGTTTTCCCCCAGTACTTCGGGTTATACTCCAGGACGCACATCTCATCATCGGCTTCGGTAAGCATATAGGGACCGCTTCCTATGATGCTCCCTATATCCGTTCCGTAGGAATCTCCTGCAGCTTCAACAACCTCCTTACATAAGATGGAGCAGGCGGGAGAACTCAGCATACTTATAAAGCTCGGAAAGGGTTCATTGAGTATCACCCTCAGGCAGTGGTCGTCAACAACCTGTATCCCCTTCAGCTCCTCCGCCTTACCTGTCATCAGTTCATCCGCACCGAGGATCATGTCCGCATACGCGGTCTGCTCACTCCCGGGAACGGTTAAAAGTCTCGAGAGGGAAAACTTCACATCATAGGCGGTAAGCGGCTTCCCGTTGGAAAAAACCACATCATCCCTTAAATATATGGTATAAAGCTTTCCGTCAGGGGATTCTATCCATTCCTTCGCAAGGGAGGGTAATATTTCGGGTGTTCCGTCCTCCCTTTCACGTATCTCCACCAGCCTGTCATATACATTGATGGGCAGGAAATAAGTGCTGCTGTTTTTTGCCACATCCAAATCTCCCAGATTCTGATCGGAGGCGATACGCACGAGTCCTTCCTCCACCGGAAAAACCCCGCTCTCTCCACCTTCGGCGTCTGCTGCTTCCGTACTTTCCTGAGCGCTGCCGCTGCTCCAGGGCATCCCGGGTTTATCCCATAGCCTTACAATAATGAAAATAAGCGCAGATAAAATTATGACGACCATGATAACAGCCAGAAGGGTTCCGCTATTATCGGTAATTTGTCTGTTTTCATCCATCTTTAAGCTTATCCTTTCTTTCGTCACCCTGAATGGCTTCTGTCATCCTCTTCCTTTTGCTTTTTGCTCCGGTATGCGGATGCGGATCACGGTACCCTTACCCACGGTACTTTCGATTTCCATTGTGGCCCCCATCATCATTTCCAGTCTGTCACGCACATTTGACAGCCCTATATGGTCCTCTCCCGCGCCTGCCTTTCCGTTCCTTTCTTCCGGTGAAAAGCCGGTCCCGTCATCCTCCACCGATACCACATAGCCGTCTTTGTCCCTGGCTGTTGATATGGTGAGCGTTCCCTTTCCGCCCTTCTTCCAAATGCCATGACGCACGGCATTTTCCGCAAGCGGCTGTATCGAAAGAGCCGGAAGCCTGAAATTATTCTCCCTGATGTCATACCTGACCGTAAGCTTCCCCTGGAGCCTCAGCTCCTCGAGAGCCAGATATGCCTTAGTATGCTGCAGCTCCTGCTCTACCGGTATGGGGGTTTCGGAATAAACAGAGCTTATATTCCCCCTCAGATACTCTGAGAAATCGGAAATCGCACCCCTGCATCTGTCGCTGTCCATCCCCACAAGATAGTATATGGAGCTTAATACATTAAACAAAAAATGAGGTTTTATCTGGGAAACGGCTATCCTCATCTGGGCTTCCTTGATAAGCCTCTCATTATCCCTGATCCTCACCGCCTGTTCCAAATAGGCTTCAGCAAACATAAATATCGCACAGACTATGCTGACTATCGTGCTTATGGAATAACCGTATACAAAATGCTGCGCCGTCACTGCAAGGATCGGAAGCACAACATAACATAACAGCGCCGCCATTCTTTGGGCGCTCAGACGTTCCCTGAATCTCAGGACAAACAGAAACAATACCGTAAGCTGCACAACCCCAAGGGCTGAAATAATGAAAAACAGCTCTCCCCTGTGATACAGGTTGTCTTTGTCGATATAATAGATCCATCCGGTATACTGCGTAATGATAAGCAGGAGGATATTTATGCCGGATGAAGAATATATAAGTATACGGGCTCTCTTCTTCCAGCTTAAATAACAGGATTTTTCCGAAAACACATCCTTTCCGCGGGATCTGCCGTATGATCCCGTTTTTTTCTGTTCGACAGAGCAAAGAACATATTCCAGAAATACAGGAACGACCGCATAGGAAGCAAAAAAATTCAGAAAATTCCCGGCATACACCGATACTCTTGCGGCCTGTCCCCAGACTCCCCTGAAACCCCAAGCGATGGCATCTCCCACCGCACTCAAACCATCCAAAGCTTCAATACCTGCGAGGCAGACAAGGAGCCGTTCATCCAGTCTTTTTGTCAGGAAAACACAGCCCGCTGCCAGAAAGCACAGCAGCGCCCCCTGCAGATCCATTGTGACATAAACAATATGCTTCAGTTCCACTCTCTTATTATATGATACAAACGCCAAAAGTCCAAATATCGTTTGAACTTGTTCAAAAAGCCATATGTCATATTTCTATGTGTGATTGTATCATGAAAATCGGCATGTGGACTGAGAAAAACGGTAGATTCCTTAGGGAATCCGGAAGCACTGTGTCAAAAGCGCTTCAGAAAAAGATCTGTATATAACAGAGAACAATGATGATCCCGATGCAGGTCATCATCATTGCAAAGGAAAAATTTGAGAAAAGCTGTCCGGCTCCGGCGGCAAGCACCGTTGACAGCCTGATCAGGAATCCGGGTTCCGTTTCTTCCCCGCATTTAACCTTTCTTTCCCTCATAACAGTCCTTCGTAGAAGGAGGATACAGCCATCGGTAAGGCCTTCAAATATCCGTGTCACGACAATGGCTGCCTTAAGGCAGATCCGGAACAGGGGCTTTAAGATCCTGTTTTCCCCGAAGACATTCGCAGCTTTTCCCATAAAAGACGGGAGATACCTTGTGATGAGCGGGCGGTAGATGAGATCCTCGAGATCAAGCTTTTCGGGCCAGAGATCCACATAGCTTCCGTTTCTGACGAGGACCCGCCTGACTACTGTAAGATAAACAAAAGCTCCTATGGCAAGTGAGATAAAAGCCCCCTTCAGGTTTTCCGCCGTAAAGGCGCGGAAATCCAGGATCTCTTCAAATCCCGTCATATGATTTATCAGCCTTGTGCTTATAAAGGGCTGCCCCAGTACGATCATCAGAAGGGAGGAGCCGAAAACCGCTGCACCGCTTGACATATTCATGCATTTCCTGTCCCGATCATAGGACTGCTGTACTCTTTCGTCCCTGTTCCTCTGTACAAAGATACAGATGAAAAGCTTCAGCATATATGCAAAAGTCAGTCCCCCGGAGAAGAGAAAGATCCACTCGATAACGGAAAGAAGACCTCCGTACCTTTCAGTATTTCTTATTCCCTCCACGATGCCCTCGTGGAGCAGGGTCTTACTCAAATATCCGTTAAACAGCGGAACTCCGCTTATGCCGAGGGCTCCAAGAGCAAAACCAGTCATGAGAAGCGGCTTATTCCGGCCGTAGCCCCGGATCTCATCAAGGGTAAGCACCCTGAGATTCATCATCACCACACCGGCCGCCATAAAAAGCGTAAGCTTTATAAGCGAGTGATTTACCATATGTAACGTGAGTCCGGCTAAGGCAATGCCTGTACCCTCCCGGTTCCCGCCGGAGGAATGGATGAGCATCATCCCCGTTCCGGTAAGGATAAAGCCGATCTGAGACATGGAGGAGCAGGCAAGGGTTCTCTTCAGATTAACCGAAAACAGTGCCAGCACCGCTCCGAGTGCCATGGTAATAACCCCGGGAAGCAGCACCGTAAGAGCGAATATCTCATTTCCCATAAGAGCAGTGCAGGAGATCATAAGGATCCCGTATACCCCGACCTTTGTGAGTATGCCGGACAGCAGTGCCGATGCAGGCGAAGGAGCTACCGGATGGGCTTTCGGCAGCCACACATGGACCGGGAACATTCCGGCCTTGCAGCCGAATCCGAAGAGGATACATATCCCAGCCGGCAGGATAAGCTGCTGATCCGCCGATACCCTGACCGCCTCTCCCAAAGCTTCAAAGGACAGCGTTCCCGCTGCGTACCTCAGGAGTGCAAGACCCATAAAGAGCACCAGGCCTCCGATCACCGCTATGAAGAGATAGGTATAGCCTGCCCTGACAGCCTCCGGCGACTCCTCGTGTATAACCCAGGTAAAAGACGTAAAAGACAGTATCTCAAAAAAGAGAAAGGCCGTCATCAGATCTCCGGAAAGCATCACGCCCTCAGTGGCTCCAAGTGTCAGCAGGGTAAAAAACCAGTAACGGTTCAGGTTTTCCCTCTCCTTTGAAAAATACTCCTTTGCGAAAAGCGTCGTGCCGGCCCACATAAAGGCAGTGATGACCGCATATACCGCCCGGAAGCCGTCTGTGGTAAAGGACAATCCTGCCTCTGTCATAAATGCGGCTATTCTGTATGACGGCATAACGGAAAACAGCAAAAGAGAGAGCAGGAGCTCTGCAGCCGTCCCTACGGTCACGAAAAGATCCCGGCAGTTTTCATTCTTTTTTCCGATCATGTATGATGCCCCGGCAAGAATAAAGGGTCCGAACACGATCAAAAATATGAGCATCCGCTTCCTCCTTCTTTCTTACAGCAGTCCTTCTGCGATCTTTTCTATGTACCCGATCAGTGGACCGGGCCTTATACCCAGAAGAACATTCAGTATCCCGAAAAAGACAATCGGGATAAGCATGCGTCTCCCGGGGTCCTTAATATCGCCCCTGTCCGCATATCTGTCGCTTCCCTTCACCGGGAAAAACGCCCTGACACTCACCGTCAATATGTACATAGCGCATAGAAAAGCCGAAATAATCAGAACAAACACACCTGCAAGGCTCTGCGCCCTTCCGGCTTCAATCCCAGCATTTACGAGTCTCCACTTGGATACAAAGCCGCAGAATAAGGGTATTCCCACCAGAGAAAAGCCTGCAAGGGTGTAGAGGGAAAAAATAACCGGCATTCTCCTCCCCACACCGTTAATCTGATAGATATACTCATTCCCCGTGACATGCATAAAGGCTCCTGCGCAGAGAAACAGTGACATCTTGATGATCCCGTGGAAGACCATGTGCAAAAGCCCCGCCGTCAGTCCCGCCGGTGTCAGTAAGAGTATCCCGAAAAGCATATAGGACAGATTACTTACCGTGGAATAGGCAAGCCTCCTCTTGAAATGCCGCTGCTTTAGTGCCATGGCGGCCGCAAATACCATTGTAAATTCGGCTGTAAGAAGGGCAGCATTAAGGGACAGGGTTCCGGACAGGATTTCCGTCCCAAAGGTAAAATATACAAGCCTCACCACCGCAAAAACCCCGGAATTTTCAACAGCAACCGCGTGCAGAAGCGCAGTCACAGGAGTCGGCGCAGCCGAGGCTATTGGGAGCCAGGCGTGAAGCGGAAATACCGCGGCCTTTACCCCGAAACCGAAAAAGCCGCACAAAAAAGCAAGCTGCAGTATAGGCGTTATGCGGCTCACATGCAGGCTGCCCCCGTACATAAATAACCCGCCTTCGCCGTAAACCGTTGTAAGCACCACGGCAAAAAAGGCGAAACCCGTGCCTCCTATGGTGAATGCCGCGTATTTCCGTCCGGCATACATACTCTCATGATTTCCGTAATGACAGACCAAAGGGATGGTGACAAGGGTCAGCATTTCTATAAAGGTGTAGAGCGTTGTCACATTATAGGAAAAAGAGAGCCCCAGCGTTACCCCGTAGGTCATTACATAAAAAGCAAAGAAACGGTTTTTCTTCTGTGCCTCCTCCATATATTCAAATGCATACAGCATTACAAGGGGCCACATCAGAGAGACCATACCCGCAAAAAGACAGGAAAGCCCGTCCGGACGTAAGCCTATGGAGAATTTGCCGGACAGGCTTATTATCTGCACGGCTTCTCTTCTGACAAAAAGTACAGCTGTCCACACGAGTATGCTTGTGATCACCACTATGGTCTCAAGATAGAGATTACGCTTTTTGTCCGCATCTCCCGGGAGCCTTAAAAAAAGCAGTGAAAATCCTCCGACTATCGGCAACAATATGGGTATCAGCAGGAAATAAGGACTTATCATATAAGCTCAACTATCCTCCCGCCGAAAACTCCCACCGCCAGTGCCGCGAGACAGAGCAGCATCAGAGGTATTGTCATAAGGAGCGGAGGCTCCTTATTCTCCGTTCCGGAGAGATCGAAATCCCTGCCGGGAAAGAATGCATCCACCGCTATGGGAAACAGATAACCTGCCGTTAAAAGCGCAGATATCAGCAGCACAACCGGGGGCAGTACCGAAAAAATGCCCATACCGTCTCCCAGTGCTGCGCCGGCAAGCACCCATTTACTCGTGAAGCCTCCCATCGGAGGTATTCCTACCAGAGACAGGGAAGCCAGCATAAAGCACCACAATGTGACCGGCATTTCCCTTCCCGTACCCTTAAGCTCCGTTACATTCCGTTTTCCAAGCTTACAGATGAAAATCCCTGCCACCAGAAAGAGACAGCCCTTGGAAACCGCGTGACTCAGCAAATGAAGCATCCCTCCCCTGAAGCCCTCCGTAGTCATGATCGAAAGCCCCAGCAGTATGTAGGAGATCTGGCTTACTGTGGAATAGGCCAGCCGTTTTTTCAGTATCTTTTCACGGAAGGCACAGGTTGAACCCATAAGTATCGTCAGCAGGCACAGGGTCATCCAGGCGTACTGGACCCAGGTGCCGCGAAGCAGTTCCACACCCACGGAATAGTATATGAGACGGACAATTGCAAAGACCCCGGCTTTGGCGATTATTCCGGAGAGAAGGGCTGAGGCCGGTGCCGGCGCTATGGGATGGGCTGTGGGCAGCCAGCCGTGCATGGGATACATTCCGGCCTTTGTTCCAAAGCCGATTATCCCGATAAAGACGACCGCCTGAAACACAGCTTCATTCCCGGAAAGCAGGCTCCTCTCAATGATCCCTCCCGGAATAAACGCTGCATCACCCGCCGAATGGTAATACACGAAAAATACCGCAAGGAGACCCATCAGTGCTCCGGCAACGGAATAAAACAGATATTTTAACCCGGCCGCAACCGCTTCCTTTGTCATTTCGTGCAGAACCAGGGGAACAGACGACAGCGACGCGAGCTCAAAGCAGAAATAAAGCGTCAGCAGATTTGCGGACATTGATATGGCCACCAGAGCTCCCAGAGATACGAAATAGAAGCTGAAGAACATCTCAGGCCGCTCTTCTGTTTTCATATAATCAAAAGCGTAGAAGCAGACTGCCGTATACAGGATCAGCACCACCGAAAGGAACAGCCTTCCGAAGCTGTCATATGAAAACCCGAATACTGCCCGGTCCGTAATGCAAAAAAGTGTCACCGCTTTTCCGTACAGGGCTGCAAGGATACAGAGAATATCCGTAAGGACCATAACAGCCGCGTATCTTTTAGTCCTGCCGCCATCCTTTCCCTCCGGGTAAAGAGCCGCGAACGGACCCGCGATCATTGGAAATAATATCGCTGTAATCAGAAGCATACTTTGTCGAAACCGCTCCTTCCTGTCTTTATGATCTTCCGCCTTTTCTAATCACCCGAACATTAAAAGCCCGGTCCGGATGAGATCCGCCGCTACCCTGGAGAACAGCCCCAGAAACAGATTACAGGCTGTCAGGACCATAAGGGGAAGGATAAAGTCCGCCCTGTGGCCTGCTCTTTCCGTTTTCAACGGGGAATCCGTGTAGATCCTGATAACGGTGCGTATAAAATACATCGCATTTAAAAGAGAGCTCACGGCCAGTGCCAGCATAACGAGGATCAACTTCCTGTTCCCGACCGTCACAGCCGCGAGGCCAAACTGCAGCTTGGATGAAAAGCCTGCAAAAACAGGTATTCCGATCATTGAGAGTGCACTGACGGAAAAAAACGCCCCTGCATCCCTGTCACGGAGTCCGCTTCCCTGCAGCTCCCTGATAAGGAGGCTTCCCCCGGCCACCTCCGCAAGACGCGGTGTCGTAAGGAAAAGCTGGGATTTGGTGACAGCATGGACCAGGATATGGAAAAGAGCTGCCGTATAGCCGGCTGCCCCTCCGAGTCCCAAACCCGCATATATGTACCCGATCTGCGCCGCAGAGGACAGGGCCACCATACGGTTAATATTATTGGACAGTATCGCCCCTGCGGATCCCGCTATGATGCCGCAGATCCCAAGCAGCAGAAGGATATTCCTGACAGGCATCATTTCAAAGGTCTTTATCCCTATGACACGGTAATAAATCTTAAACAGCAAAAAGATATATGCCTTTGAAACAATGGCTGAAAGTATGGCGGCCGATGTGGGCGTCGCCCAGCCGTAGGTATCCGGCATCCAGTAATGAAAGGGGAACAGACCGCTCTTAATGGAGAGGCCGACGGTCAGGATCCCCACCACTATCGTAAGATTCCGGAGAATCTGCGGATCCCCGGCAAGCTCCGTGATCGTATGCTGCATAGGCTCCATCAGAAGATGTCCCGTCATTGAATACAAAAGTACCACTCCCAGCAGGAAAAGCCCCGATCCGAGAAGATTTAATATCATATATCGAACCGCCGCCAGAGTTGTCCGTCCGAGTTCCCTGACGATCAGTATGCCGCAGCTTGTAAGGGTCAGGATCTCCACAAATACATAGCCCGTAAAGATGTCATTCGTCCAGACTACAGACATCAGCGCCGCTGTCATAAGGTTCAGGAGAGCGTAGTAAAGATTTACCTTACTCTCATCTATGTCCGTATTTACGAAGCGGTGCCCGGCGGTAACGGAGCAGATCATTACCGTCAGGAAAAGGAGCGCCATAAGCGCTTCCAGCACCCCGGCACGTATCTCATTACCCCAGGGTGCGGGAAATTCGCCCATTGTATAGGTAAATTCCCTGCCGGTCTGCACTACATATGCCAGCACCGCTGCAGCCATCCCTGTCAGGACAAGTTCAAGCGCAAAGGTATAGCGCTTGGCCGTCCTCCCCTTCAGCAGCAGGCAAAGCACTCCGGAGAACAGACTCAGCAGAATGGTAAATAGAGGAAAGCTGGTGACTATAACCATTTATCTGTCCTCCATCTGATGCCTGGACAGTATATAGATCTCATCCAGATCCAGGGTGTGGTATCTTTTGTACAGGCGTATGGAAAGGGACAGCATCACGGCTGTCACGGATACCGAGACTACGATCCCCGTAAGCACCAGCCCCGCGGGAACCGGGTTTATATATGCCGACGTCTGTTTTACCCCGCCCTCGATGATCGGAGCCTTCCGTCCCTCGATATAGCCAAGTGAGGCCAGGAATAGAAATATCCCCGAGTCCATGATGTTCATTCCTATCAGCTTTTTTATCAGGTTCTGCTGAAAGAGCAGCATGGTAAAGCCTATCCCGAAGAGGATCACTGCTGCCGCCTCTTCATTGTTTACTAGCAGATGTTCAAGCACCGCCGATATTTCCTCTCTTAAACAAACTGAAAAACCCGTACATCGTGCAGGCCACCACCAGACCTACGGCAACATTCAGCGGCAATATCAGACCGCCGGAAAATATGTTTCCCGGGATCCCTTTGGGTATGTGGTTTTCCAGTCCGTTGGCTCCCGTGAAAAACACATATCCCTTCGCAAGGCTGTAAAAAGCCAGGGATACAAAGGTGGTAAGTGACAGCACCCTCGCCGAAAATACCCTGTCCACTGCCTCAAAACCGAAGGCCAGACTGAACACGATAAGGGCCGCCCCCAGAATGGCTCCTGCGGAAAATCCGCCTCCCGGACCGTTCTGACCGTTGAGCAGTACGTAGATCCCGAAAAGGATTATGCAGGGTACCAGTATCGTTCCCACCAGACGTAGAACAGAATCCTCCGAAATATCAAAAAAGCGGTCCTCCTTTATCGTATAATAGCTGTCCAGATGACCGCCGCGTATGGTCTTTTTGTCGAGCTTTAATAGGATCAAAACACAGACCAGTGCGGTGAAGAGGACGTGGGACTCCCCAAGTGTATCAAAGGCACGGTAATCGAGGATCATTCCGGTGACGATATTTACGGCACCGGTCTCCTCAACACCGTGTTCGATGTAGCGCTTCACCACTTCCACGGTCCGCGGGTTTTCCTCTCCGTACCTTGGGAGATTCGCCACTGTATAGAGAAGCACGCCGATAAGCACGATACAGCTCATAACCGAGACCACCCGGTAAAACGCGAAAAAGCCCTTCTCCTCTGCCCGGATCACCGACTCCGTTCCCTGTATTTTCTGTCGGTTCTCCTTTTTCTGTTTTTTCAGGTCTTCTCTGGAGCTGTCCGGAATCTCGGCGGCATCGGAAATATCCTCCAATAATTCCATATCTCCCGAGAGCCAGCGAAAAAAAAGTTCCTTCAAATTTCCGTCCCTTCCTCCCGGTCTTTATCGTCTTCTCCGGGCGCTTCCCTGTTTGGCTCCCCATCCCCGCTCCGGACCTTTTTCAGCGTCATCAGAAAGAGAACCCCGCTGATGCCTGCCCCGACGGCGGCCTCCGTTATCGCCAGATCCGGGGATTCCATCAAAATCCAGAGGATGCACATGACTGAGCTGTAAAACATAAATATTATCACCGACTGCAGGATATTCCGGGTCAGATTGACCGCAATGGCGCAGATTATCAGAAGTATGAGAAGTATTATCCGGAAGACCAGCTTCATTTCCATAGCTTCAGCTCTCCCCCTGCATAATATTCGACCTGACTCAGGAAATGAGACGAGACAGGAGATGTAAACCACATAAACACGATAAGTAAAAGAAGCTTAAGGGAATCGCTTTTTAGACCGGTGGCGGTCATAACAGCCGCGATCACACAGAGGAGTCCAAGAGAATCCCCGATACCTCCTGCATGCATCCGGTTCAGAATGAACCCGAAGCGGTACACCCCGACAACAGCCAGCGTATAGCAAAACAGCGCGGCTGATAGCAGCAGTGCAGTGATGAAAAATACGATCCATTCAGCCGTCACTGTTTTTCTCCTCCTCTTCCTCCTTCTGCTTCGCGGAACCGCCTTCTTTACGCGAATAGCGGAAGGGAATATAGACGTTTGCCAGGATCAGTACGGAAACAAAGCTTATCATGGCATAGATCAGCGCCACGTCCGCAAGGTAGCTTTCCTTCATCACCCGGCTGAGAATGGTTATGCAGCAGATCACCATTGTTCCCGTCATATTGATGCAGAGTATCCGGTCTGTGATCCGTGGTCCTATTATGGACCGGATCAGAAGGAAAAGTATCAGTATGGAAAACCATACCAGAGCAGCGGAAAACAGTATTTGATACGCAGTCTCTACCTTCACTTTATTCTCCTCAATAATCTGACAAAAGAAGAGTCATCTATGCCCCGGCCATATTCCGGCCTGAGACAGTGGATGACAAAACGGTCTCCCTCCTGGAACATGGTAATGGTTCCCGGGGTCAGGGTTATGGAGTTCGCCAGCAGAACATTCTGCATTTTGGATTCAAAGCCCGAATGAAACTCAATGATCACAGGCTCCGGAGCCTGTCCCCGAAGGATCATCAGCATTACAGATGAAGCAGATACCATTATCTCCCGTATCAGGTTCAGCACGTACAGGAAAAAGAGAAATAAATTCCTAAGGAGCCTTATGTCACTTGCGGGGGAATAGCCGGTCAGCCTGTATGAGAAAAGTGAGACAAGTATGGTTACGGGCAGACCGGTCAGTATGATCTCCGTCGTGACCCGGCCGTTAAATATAACCCACAATATGAAAAATATCACCGGCATGCTCTCTTCCCCCTTTTCCGCAGCCCTTAAACATCGGAAGGATCCGCCAAAATCCGGCACCTGTAAACTCAAACACAATTATAATTCAAGAAATTCCCCCGTACAACAGTAAGCATCACATAATCGGATTATTTTCAACAGTATCACATTGAACCTGTATTCTATCATTCCGCACTTTTATGATCAACAAAGTTGTAGAATTCTACATTTTTGTAGATTACTTTAGTGAAAAAAACACCCCAGGACAATTGTCCTGAGGTGTAATAAGTCGTATATGATTGTCCAAAGACGTAATACATTGTAAAACGATTGTCTCTTTGAGAACTTTTTCACTGTCTTAAATGCCTTATTGGGGGCATTTGTTGGACGAGTTGCTGTTTACCTGCTGCGTACGGTAGAAATCTCAGGGCTACTGTATGCGGTTGGTGGCAACTTTCTGTAATATTCTTCAAATTCCTTATATACATAAGTTCCCTATATCTTTTGGGAAATCCTATAAGGTTGAGATCTATATCCTTCTCATATTTCTTCACTATACTATTAAGCTTATCTCTAAATTGCTTTCTTTCATCATCAGAAGGCAACCTCTTAATCAGCATAAGTATATACGCAAACAGAGAATTATTCCTTATTGCCGGATTATTCCTCAAAAAACTTTTATTGAATTTTACTGGAGGATTCATCGTAGAATTATACAAACGCACACCATGAGAACATTTATTTCTGAGCACAGACAGGGCATGTAGGTGATTCTCAAGCGTTGT
>CADCQV010000150.1 GCA_902803625.1 uncultured Lachnospiraceae bacterium | reverse complement strand
CGCCTGTATCACTCCGTAATATACACTTAGATTCTTTATGGTTAAGAGCATTTATTCGTCATCTCCAAGATAAGCCCTGATAACTTCGGGATCCGACAATACTTTCTTCGTATCTCCTTCGGCGAGGATCTTCCCGAAATTCAGTACGGTAAGATGTTCACATATACCTGAAACCAGCTTCATATCATGTTCAATAAGCAGTATGGTTATACCGAACCTGTCTCTTATAAGGCTTATGGTCTCCATAAGCTCTGCCGTTTCATTGGGATTCATTCCCGCAGCCGGTTCATCCAGAAGGAGTATCTTCGGTCCGGTCGCCATGGCTCTTGCTATCTCCAGCTTCCTCTGCTGTCCGTAGGGCAGATTTGACGACAGGATAGAGGACACTGTATCGAGAGAAAAGACCTTAAGTATCTCTATTGCCTTCTTTTCCATCTCCCTCTCAACGGAAGCATATCTGCCGCAATGAAACATGGCTTCAAATGTGGAATAGTCAAAACCCCTGTGAAGCGCGGTCTTTACATTATCTATAACGGAAAGCTTGTGAAAAAGCCTGATATTCTGGAAGGTTCTGGCTATTCCGTCCTTATTGATCTCCTCCGTGGAGTGTCCGGTAATATCCCTTCCGTCCAGAATAATGCTGCCCTGGGTCGGCTTATATACCCCTGTAAGGAGATTGAAAACAGTGGTCTTTCCCGCACCGTTCGGCCCGATGAGACCGTACAGCTGTCCCTTTTCGATAGAAAGGTTGAATTCTTCCACCGCATGGAGACCGCCAAAGGTGATGCTTAAGTTTTTTACGTCAAGCAGCGCCATTCTTTATCCCCTTTCTTATCCTGTCAAAGAATTCCGTTCTCTTTTCTATTACTCCGGGAGCCCAGTTTATGATCATTACGGCGATCAGCACTACGGAATAAATAAGCATCCTGTATTTATTAAGTCCTCTTAGAAGCTCCGGCAGAAGATAGAGCACAGAAGCTGCTATAACAGACCCCCTGATGTTTCCTATCCCTCCGAGAACCACATATACCAGTATCATTATGGATACGTTGTAGCCGAAATACTGGCTGGTGGACTGAAGCGTTGCGATATTATGTGAGAATACCACTCCCGCCATACCTGCCACGGCTGCAGAGATCGTGAAGGCCAGCATCTTGTAGGATGTTACAGGTATCCCTATGGATTCCGCGGCTATCCTGTTGTCCCTTATTGACATAACCGCCCTGCCGTCCTTTGAATCGATAAAGTTCTGTACGATCACCAGCGCAAATAGTAAAAGTATCACCGCTATGGTGAAATTCGCATCATGCGGAGTTCCCGTAACTCCCATGGCTCCGTTTATCAGAACCGTTCCCTCAGGCTCCATATTCAGTGCCATCAGACTCTCAAAGGAGACATGGACGCCCCTGGAGTCCACTCCCAGATAGAGGGCATTTATAATATTCTTTATTATTTCTCCGAAAGCAAGGGTCACTATTGCGAGATAATCACCGTTCAGCCTGAGAACCGGTATTCCTACAAGGAAGCCTACAAGCGCGGAAAACAGGACTCCGACAAAAAGAGCCAGAATGAACCTCAGTCCGTCCGGCATCTTCCCCACAGTCAGCAGTGAAAAGAGCGCGCTGGAAAAGGCTCCGATACACATAAAACCCGCATGTCCCAAAGACAGTTCCCCAAGTATCCCGACGCAAAGATTCAGACCCACAGCCACGATAGCATAGTAGGCCATCGGAACCAGAAGTCCCTCCAGATGGCTGGACATCATGCCGGTATGCAGGAAGATCTCCAGAACGATCCAGGCAGCGATGACCACTCCGTAGGTTATCAGGCGCCGTGATGAAGTTTTGGAAAAATTGATCTTTTTTTTCATCCTTTCCTCCCTTCAGACCTTTTCCTGGATCTTCTTTCCCAGGATACCGGTAGGCTTCACCAGAAGCACCACAACAAGGATGCCGAATACTATGGCATCCGCAAGCTGGGAAGAAATATAGGTACGGCTCAGTATCTCGATTATTCCGAGAACCAGGCCTCCTATCATCGCACCCGGGATGGAGCCAATACCTCCAAGCACCGCTGCGACAAAGGCCTTTATTCCCGGCATTGCTCCAGTATAGGGAGTAAGTGACGGATAGGCCGATGCCAGAAGAGCACCCGCCACGGCCGCAAGCGCCGAGCCTATGGCAAAGGTCAGTGTTATGGTCTTGTTTACGTCAATACCCATAAGCATAGCCGCTCCCCTGTCCTGGGAAACAGCCAGCATCGCCTGACCCTCCTTTGTCTTGTGCACAAAGAGCTGGAGCACAAGAAGTATCAGAAGGCTCACCACAATGGTCACTATGGTTATCCCCTGTATCTGCAGCTCTCCGTTGAATAGGGAAAGACCGGACCAGGAAATAACGGAGGAGAATGACTTTGTATCCGCCCCGAAAATGAGCAGTGCAAGATTCTCCAGAAAATAGCTGACTCCGATGGCAGTGATGAGAACCGCCAGAGGAGACGCCGCATTTCTCAAGGGTCTGTATGCCACTCTCTCCGTTGTGATACCGAGAACAGTACAGAGTACCACGGCTATCAGTATGGAGATGAACGGCGGCAGTCCGAGATTGGATGAAAAAAGAAAAATAATGTAACAGCCCACCATAATAAAATCACCGTGGGCAAAATTAAGCATCTTGGCTATACCGTAAACCATGGTATAGCCAAGCGCTATTATCGCATATATACTTCCGAGACTAAGCCCGTTTACAAAAGTAGTAAGAAAACTCATATCCTGTCATCACTGTGCTGAGACATATGCTCCATTCTGGATAACAACAGCCTTCGGCTCCTTTGTGGGCTCTCCGCTCTTGTCCCAGGTCATTCCGGTACTCGTAAGCCCGTCAAGGCTTATCTCTGTAATACCCTTCTTCAATGCTTCGCATATTTCGGAAACACTCATTCCTGCCTTCACGCCTTCCTTTTCGGCAGCCGCCTTTATGGCATAAACGGCATCATAGGAATCCGCGCCAAACTGGTTCGGAGTAATCCCATACTTATCCTCAAAGGCTTTGACAAACTTCTGTGTCTTTTCGTCTGTTGCATCCGCCGCGAAGGGGGTAAGCAGCATAGCGCCCTCTGCAAGACCTGTATCGAAATTCTCCACACCAAGGATTCCGTCCAGTCCGTCACAGCCGAAGAATATGGGCTTATAACCCATTTTGTCCGCCTGCTGGAGGATCAGGGAAGCTTCCGTATAGTATATAGGGAGGAATACAAGCTCTGCACCCGCATCCTTTGCCTTCTGTATCTGTACCGAGAAATCAGTCTTGCTGTCAGCGGTGAATGCCTCGGCTGAAACTATCTCAAAGCCCTGGTTTGCGGCTTCCGTGGCAAAATTCTGATAGATTCCGGATGAATACACATCGGAGCTGTCATAGATAACACCAACCTTTGAAGCAAGGCCCTTTGTACCTATATACTGTGCAGATGCCGTTCCCTGTGCAGGATCCGAGAAGCATACACGGAATACATTGTCATATTTTACACACTCCGTAGCAGATCCCGAGGGAGAAAGCTGAAACATATTGTCGTTCTTTGTCTCTTCGGAAACCGCAATGGAGCAGGCACTGGTAACAGAGCCTACCAGCACGTCCATTCCCCAGTCCTTCAGGGTGTTGTACGCATTGACCGACTTCTGGGCGTCAAGCTCATCGTCCTCTGCCTTTATCTCAACCTTCATACCATTTATACCGCCCGCTGCATTGATCTCTTCAACAGCGATCTCTGCCGCATACTGTACCGCAGTACCGTAGGCCGCAGCTCCTCCCGTTAGGGGACCTATGACTCCGATCTTGAAGGTGTCGTCCCCCGAACCTCCGGATGCGGACTTTCCGCAGCCTGCCAGCAGTGAAGCTGCCATAATAACCGTCAGTAACACACTCAGTAACTTTTTCATATCCACTCCTCCTTTTTCCGGTACTTCGGATCCGGATCACTCTGCGGCCTGCAAAAACCCGGGCTGCAGCTCCAGATATTCAGGTTCCGCCCCGCGGGACTGATCTGCTGCCCCCGCCTGCGCTTTTTGGGGCTCATCTCTGTCTGAGATATAAGAAAAACAGGGCGACCATACTGAATCGCCCCATTGTGATCCGTCCAAATCAGAGAGATTATAGCAACTCTGCCTGCTTTTGTAAAGCGCCCCGTATCATCTTCCGCCGTCCTTTGAGAGATAGCCCATGCCCACACTGAAATGCTCACCGTTTACCATGCATTTAAGCCACTCATGCATGCTGACCCCGTCAACCAGACTCGAACGGAAGAGCGGATTTCTGATGGCTGTATGCACCGGCAGATCATTAAGAAAGAAGCAGAAGGAGCCGGTGATATCCGAAAGATCATAGACCATTGACCTCAGGGCATCCCTGAAATCCAGACGTATGCCCGCATCGCTCACATAGTCATTTCCTTTAATTGCATTCCAGTACGCTGAAAGCACCTCATCGCGGCAGGAGCAGGTATAAAGATATCCTATTCTGTCACCGTATTCCTTATAAAGAGCCCTGTACCAGTCAGTCACCGGATTGCTGCTCTCTATCCTCTCATATATTTCAGGCCGGGTATTCCATCTCTTCCGCATGATCTTTTTCCACTTATCCCAAGGCAAAAGTGCACTGTCGGAGCATACGGTAACGCTGTGCCTGTCCGGGTCATAATGCTTCAGTATCTCACCGGACAGTGCGGCAGCTCCGAAGCCTCCGGCAGAATCACCCGCGATAAGCAGCTTCACCGGTTCGGGGAATCGGCGTTTTATCTCCTCAAGGGCGATGGAGAAATTCCTGTAGCCCCTGAAATGCATAACCTTTCCGGGATCACTTCTGTCATAATAAAAATCACAGTCTCCCAGATGGAAGTCTCCCGTGGAATAGGTTATGACCGCCATATTCCAGTCGGAAAAGTAATTCAGCTTATTGCGGTTCTCGGTGATGCCCTGATTGATATTCATAAATTCCGTTACCGGACGGAGATTCGCCCAGTAATAGCCCGGGTCTCCTTTGAGCACCCCCGCAGCCTCGGTGGGATGGGCTGCGGTGAAAGCGTCCCAGGCAACACCACCCCCTGCGAAAAAGATCAGAAGATTCCTCTCATGCCCCTTTGAAAGATAAAAATGCCAGGGACCGCCGTCTCCGGTTATTCCTTCCTCCTTCGGGACTCTGTACCAGGTATTGTAGCGGGGGCGCGTCTTCAGTTCCGGTGCCACGGGTATTCCCGGCCTGACTGGAGTGATCACAGGTTCAGCCTCCTCGCAATGGCACTCATCAGATCCCCGAAATTAAATATCACGACACCCGCATCCAGAAGAAGATACAGCGTCACGATTATCATTGCGGGATACGGAAACCAGTTCATCCCAAGCCTTATGAAGATCAGCTGGATCAGCGCGGCAGCGGAATCCAGTATAAGATATGAAATGAATTCGTCAGCGTGCAGCCTTGCGGCCTTCGATATGACAAGCGTAACTATCATCATTACCAAAAGAATGCTCGGGATGACCCAGGTCACCGACCACCTGTGCCAGCCCGTCAGGGCGTCGGTCACGATCACCGCGATCATAACGATGATCGCCTCGACGGAAATGGTTTTCAACACATTATATCTGAAGTAATTTATGACAAAAACATCACCCCAGATAAAGAAGGCCACTATATGGCATATCCTTATCACCGCATCCGTTTCGGGTATCATAAAGCCCAGCATCCCCGTGACGATGCAGAATGCCGCCAGAATAAAGGTAAGTATCTTCATTACGGTCACACTGGATATCTTCCTCTCCGGAAAAACAGGGAAGCTCCCTTCATCACTTTCCTTGTATTCCAGCTTTTTCTGGCAAAGAGGGCAGGCTTTTTTCTGCCCGTGAATATTAACCCTGCACTTCGGGCAGTACTGCATCTCCCGTCTCTCCTTTCCTGGCATCGTAATCATTGCTGGATATTTCAACGTCAATACCCATTCCGCTTATGATCCTGAAAAAATTCATCATTACTCCATGTGTAATGTACGGACTCACCTCGCCGAAGACCATCCTGTTCCCGAAGGTCGAAACACAGATCTGCTCCGATGGCGCCGCCATAAATGCGCTGAAATAATCTATGTATTCCTCAAGCCCCGAAGGCATGCTTATCCTTCCGAGATTTGACATGGTGCAGGTGACACCGCGGTTTGCCATTATACTGAATAGATATATGCCTATATCCTTGATAATGAGCGGTATCATCTTGACCGCGATATTATGCTCAAGCGCCGCGTATGAATTCATATTCTCATTTATCTTTTCCTTTGAGAGCTGCTCTTCAAACGCCCTCTTTACGCCCGGAATGATGCTTTCCGTTGTCCCGTTGTATTCCGTGGCGTCAAAAGAAATATTTATCACACTGAAAAAATTCCTGGCGGTATAGGACTGGTAGAACTGCCTTAGATTTACGGGAACACTCACCACTATAGGCCTCTTTTTCTGCCGTACCGTCATCCTCTTTATCGCCGCCTCTATATATACCGCCACACACAGTATTCCGACCGTGGTTCCGTATTCCTTGGCCTTTTTCAGGAACTGGTCCGCCGGGATGACCCCCTCTATAAGATGGCAGCGCAGGTTCGGATCCTTTTCCTCATTCAGCTGCCAGGCCCGGTTCGAGCCCATATCCTTAAGCTGCTCGAGATCCGCGCTTTTTTCATAAAAGGTGTCGAAGGCATCCGCACTGTTTTCCTGCATTGAAGAGATATCATCATCAAAGCGGGTCAGCGGAAGGGAATGCCTGATCTCCAGATATTTCGCCACCAGATGCTTCAAAAACATAAAGGCACCGGTTCCGTCCGCCAGAACATGGAACACCTCCAAATTTATCCGTTTCCTGAAATAGGTTACCCTGTAGAGAAGCGCTCTCCGTCCCGGATGATAGATAGCCTCCAGGGGAAATTCCCCTTCCTCCGATACCTCCGGGGTAATACCGCTGTCCTCGAGATAATACCAGAATATCCCCCTTTTCAGGACAACATTAAAGATCGGAAATTCCGGAGCCACCTCATCAAGAGCCTGCTCCAGTATCTCCTTATCCACATTCTCCTTTAATACGGCGGTGAGGCGGAACACCCTTGTATCGGCGCCTCTTGCCTGCGAAGGAACTATTTTGGCCGCGTTATCCAGTTTGTACCATCGTGTCGATTCAGCCATATAAGCAGAATTTTACCACATCTGGGAATACTTTTGACGATCCGGATCATTTGTATCAAGAAAATAATGCAAAATCTACAAAAATATTGTATAATAATTACAAATTTAAGTATTTTGTGCGAAGGGAGATCATTATGCTTGCTGCACTTATGCCTCTTTTTAATGAAAAAATGATCGTAAAGGCCTATTCTGTATTCTCTGAAAAGGAAAATCCTTTCTTAAATCCGGACATGGCTGTTGCCGCAAAGTATGACGGGGTCGGAAGGATATCGGGCCTTGAAGTTGTCGGCAGTATGGGCACTGCCGTGCTGAATGAGGAGAAGCAGGTTTTTGTTCCTGTGGATAATATCAATATCTTTGCGGATATTGTTTCGCAGTGTACGGTTCCGAGGAACCGGGTGGTTCTCCTGATGGACAATTCCATAACCCCCGACGAGGACTACGTCAAAAGGATAAAGCTTTTGAGAGGGAAGGGCTTCCGTTTCGCCATCAGAAAGCTTACGGTGGATATGTTCGAGGCATACCGGCCCATCCTTATGGAATGTGATTATGTGCTTCTGGACCACAAAAAAATCGTGATCTCAAAAGCTAAGATCTATTTCAATAAGCTCTATCCCGATATGAAGCTCATAGCAGTAAATGTAAACAGTCAGGACGAGTATTCAGCCCTGAGTACCGATGGCAAATACGACCTTTACGAGGGTGAATTCTTCAGAATGCCGGTAACCAGCAATGAGAAAGAGGTCAATCCCTTAAAGATCAACTATATCGAACTGCTGAACGTGGTAAATGCTCCTGATTTCGATCTGACGGATGCTGCGGATGTTATCGGGAGAGATGCCGGACTCGTTATCTCCCTTCTGGAAATAGTCAACCATATCGCGATCAATTCGGAGATCACCTCCGTCCGCCACGCGGCAGCAATGCTGGGACAGAAGGAGCTCAAGCGCTGGATCAATACGGCAGTCACCAAGGAGCTCTGCGCAGACAAGCCCAGTGAGATCACGAGGATGTCCATGGTGCGTGCAAAGTTTGCGGAAAATCTTGCTCCGGTATTCAATATTGCAGGTTTTTCCTCCGAGCTTTTCCTTACCGGACTGTTTTCCTGTGTGGATATAATGCTTGACAAGCCTATGGATGAGGCTCTGAAAATGCTTCATGTGGCAAAGAACATCAATGACGCACTGATCAGCGGAAAGGGTGAGCTGGCTCCTGTTCTTGACTTTGTCCGCCTCTATGAAAATGCCGACTTTATCGAGGTCTGCCGCCGGATGGTAGTTGAAGATATCGATATGGATACGGTCTATGACGCTTACCTCAATGCTCTCAGCTGGTACAGAGATCTGTTTGTGAAGTAGTGTATTTAAAATAGAACAATATATAAGACTAAAAATGTCAAGAAAGCTGTTGTTTTCTTGACATTTTTGTGTTAAATTATGATTGTATAAGTAGCTTTATAAATAGGGGTACTATATCCGCTGATATATATTCTGTTATGGATAAGATTACGTACTGCGGACGGAACCGCAGTTCCCAGGGAAGGGAATAATGCAGAAAGGAGGGATCCGATATGTCAGCTTTCACAGTAAGCAATATCTATTCGAATATTCTGACATCATATGCGCCGAAATCCTCGCGCTATGATTCCCATAAGCGTGATGAGCTGAAATCTGTTTATAAATCCATCGTTAAACAGAACGAAGATGCACCTCTCTTTCTGATGGACGAAAGCGGGGAATCGCAGAAGTTTGCGGTCAATTTGAAAGAAGATGCCCGCGAGCTGAAAAATACCATCTCCTCCTTAAGCTCGGATTATTCCTCCAGCATCCTTGATAAGAAAATTGCATCATCAAGTGACGCCGATCTGGTTGAGGCAAAGTACATCGGACCCGATGATACCATAGATGATGCCCCCTCCTTTGATATCAGCGTGGAGGAGCTTGCTTCAAATCAGGTGAACATAGGCTCCTTCCTTCCGGATGATGAGATGGGCATGGAACCCGGCAATTATTCCTTCGATATAAATGTGAATGATACCGATTACGAGTTCCAGTTCAGCATTGAGGACGGAGACAATAATGCGGATATTCAGAGCCGTATCGCCAGGCTCATAAGCCATGCAAATATTGGTCTGAATGCCTCCGTTATTCCCGGTGAAGGAAGCAGCGCCCTTCGTATAGAGAGCAGCACTACCGGTATCAGAGGCGCGGACGGGCTTAATTTCGTTGTTTCGGATGAAAACACAAGCAGGACAAAGGGAGCCGTGGATTATTTCGGGATCAATAATGTTTCCCATTATCCTTCAAACGCCGCCTTCACCATAAACGGCAAGACGCACAACGCCTTTTCCAATAATTTTACTGTAGATAAATCATTTGAGCTGAACCTGAAGGGATTGACAGAGGAAGGCAGTCCGGTGCATATCGGACTGAAGACTGATCTGGATGCCCTTACGGAGAATATAAATAATCTGGCGGGAGCATATAATGACTTTATAAGGAAGGCTGCGGAATACACCAATAACTACGGCCGTTCCGGAAAATTTATGTATGAAATGTCTACACTTGCGGGGAGTTATGCGAATGCTCTCGATGCAGTAGGACTTGCATTGCAGGAAGACGGAACACTGTCGGTAGACAGCAAGCTCCTTATGAGCTCGGCATCGGAGGCGGATCCGAAGGAAAGCCTCTCAGCCATACAGAAATTCACAAATGCTCTTACCCGGAAGAGTAATGAGATTTCCCTGAATCCTATGAAATATGCGGATCAGGTCGTTGTAGCATACAAGAATCCGGGAAAGAATTTCCCGAATCCTTATGTTACCAGCATGTACAGCGGAATGCTGTTTTCAAGCTACTGCTGACGATTGAAATGAAGATATAGTGTCATTCTGAGCGATCTGAAGATCCTTCGCCGACGCTCAGGATGACATTACCCTTATTTACAATATTTCTCTTGTATCAGCCAGCGCGTCCAGTATCACATCATCCATATCATAGTACTTATACTTGCCGAGACGTCCTCCAAAGAATACACCGGATTCCCCGGCAAGCTTTTTATATTTCTCATATAAAGCGTTATTTTCATCATTATTAACGGGATAATAGGGTTCATCTCCCTTTTTCCAGGCCGCGGGATATTCCCGGGTTATGACCGTCTTCCCCGGCTCAGACTTCTTTTCATATGAACCGAATTCTTCAAAGTGCTTGTGTTCTATTATCCTGGTATACGGAACCTCATATTCGGTGTAGTTCACTATGGCGGATCCCTGGAAGTTATCCGTATCAAGTACCTCAGTCTCAAACCTCAGGCTCCGGTATTCGAGAGGGCCGTAGCAGAAATCAAAATAGGCATCTATCTGTCCAGTAAATACCACCTTTTCCGCCTCTTTCAGGAGCTCCTCCTTTGATTCAAAAAAGTCAGTATTGAGACGCACCTCAGCCCCTTCAAAAAGCTTCTCAATTAAAGGAGTATAGCCTCCTATCGGAATCCCCTGATAACGGTCGTTGAAATAGTTGTTGTCATATGAAAACCGGAAGGGAAGCCTCTTTATGATAAAGCTCGGAAGCTCAGAGGCGCGGTGTCCCCACTGCTTCTCGGTATAGCCCTTGATAAGCTTTTCATAAATATCCTTTCCCGCCAGAATAAGAGCCTGTTCCTCCAGATTCTTCGGATCATCTCCGATCCTGTCCCTGGCTTCTCTTGTCTGTGCCTCCAGTATTTCCTTTGCCTCCCCCGGAGTCTTCACTCCCCAGAGAGCGTGGAAGGTATTCATATTGAAGGGAAGATTATAAAGCTCATCCCCGTATCTGG
>CADCQV010000149.1 GCA_902803625.1 uncultured Lachnospiraceae bacterium | reverse complement strand
CTCACGGATATCGCAAATTTCCCTCTGTAAAGCTCTGCATGCTGCACGGTCTCGGCTCTCGCCTTGTATTCCTTTATATCGTTACGGAAAAGCTTCCTGACCCTTGTCACATTTGCACCGTTCCGCCTCAGGAATGCCGCAGCCTCAAAGGTTCTCACACCGGTTTTTGTCATAAAGTTATTGGTATCTATCATTATGCCGGCGTACAGGCTGTCCGCCTCGGCAGCCTTGATCTTTATTCCGTCCCCTATGTACTGCAGGATCTCCGAAACCATTTCACAGGCACTGGATGCATAGGACTCTATATAGGAAAGCGTGGCATTGCTTATCCTCTCAGTCCCCATCCTGTGGTGATCCAGCACCACTATGGTCTTTGCGATCGACAGAAGTCCGGGACATTCGGTATAATTCGGGCTGTTGGTATCGACTACCACCACCGCCGTGTTGTCGTCACAGATCTGCTCAGCCTCGTCACTTGAAATGATGAGACCCGGGCTGTATTCCCTGTCCTCGGTAAACGCTTCCACAAAGGGCTTTATTGACTTTGACACCTCATTTATGACAATATTGCACTTCTTTCCGAGGGAATCCGCCGCCCGGAATATTCCTGCTGCGGCACCGAAGGAATCGATATCCGTATTCCTGTGCCCCATAACAATAACCTGGTCCTTCCCCTCTATGATCTCCCTCAGTGCGTGAGCCTTCACTCTCGCACGGACACGGGTACTCTTTTCAATCTGCTGGCTCTTGCCTCCGAAATAGGTGATGCTGTCCTCGGTCTTAATGACCGCCTGGTCGCCTCCTCTGCCAAGTGCAAGGTCTATGGCATTTCTCGCATACTCGCTGTCCGTCAGGAAGGATTCGGCTTCCAGACCGAAGCCGAGAGAAAGGGTTACCGACAGCTGGTTTCCGATACTGATATTTTTCACCGAATCAAGGATGGCAAAGCGGTTCTCCTTCATCCGGTCGAAATCAACCCTCTTCATAACCGTAAAGTATTTATCGGTCTCAACCTTTTTTACTATTGCGTCATATTCCTTTAAATACTTGTTTATCTGTCTGTCAACTAGGGCAGTCAGCATTGAGCGCCTGACATCCTCCACGCTTTCCAGGGCGTCGTCATAATTATCGATATAAATAAGCCCGGCAACCAGGGACTGCTCATGGTTTAAGCGCATATAGAGATGGATATCAGTTACATCAAAGAAGAATGCCGTAATAAGGTTCCCGTCAAACTCGGTATTCCTTCTTCTGCCCTCCTTCATAGGCAGGAGCCTGAGATCCACCCTGTAATCCCTCTTCTCATAATTGATATCAAAGGTGACGACTTTTTGATCCTTCGGAAGTCTGTCCCTGGTTATCTCAGGGAAAAATGTGGTGACTGAGCTCGAATAAAACCTGTCCTTATGGATAATTGCGGCAAAGCCGGCATTACTCCATATGAAATGACCGTCCTCATCAAGGATCGCATAGGGAATGGCCAGACCCTTCAGGAGTCCCTTCTGAACCTGCCCGTAATCGGAAGCAAAGCTCACCATTTCCCTGCGTATACTCCTCCTTGAGGAAGCATAGAAAACGCATACGAGAATCACATAAACGACCCAGACGATCCCCAGGATAATGGCGGAACGCCGGTCTGTTCTGTATATCATAATAAGGGGGATCAAAAAGATAAGGGACATCAAAAGCGGAACAGTCCCCATAAGCCTCAAAACGCCCTTAGTTCTGATTTTTTTCATCTGAATTCAATACCTCTATATCGGATAATACGGCCGGGGCACGGCATGGAGCGAATCCAGGAGCTCCCTGACCTTGGCCATGGGAGTATTCGTGTCCGTAAGCACACCTCCGCTGTCGTACATAGGATGTACCATCACCTCTATAAGCGAGTCATCCTTTACCAAACCGTCCATGGCGGAAAGATCCCTGTAGGATCCGAAATAATCCGCCGTGATATAACCGCATTTCTTTAGTCTTTTATTGTATGTATTCTTGTATATCCTCTTCGGGATACTCATTTTCCGGAACAGATTCCTCGTAAGCCTTATGGACCTGAAGCCGTACCTTCCCATCAACGGCAGCAGCAGATTGATGACTGATCTGTCCGTATGGACGTGATGGTGGGAATCCAGATGCTTCTCCGGAAGCCCATAAGAGAAATACTTCCTTATCTGGGCCTCTATCTCCTCGGAAACAGCCAGCGACTCTCTTCTGCTTATGATCAGCCTGCTAAGAGTATGCTTTTCAAAATATGCGTTGAAAGAGCCGTCTTTCCTGCAGAAGCGCTTTTCCTTCCTTATATGCCGTGTCAACGGATAGCCGCTGGTCAGATTCAGGTGAAGCCCCACTGCCTCGGAAAACCCGTTTTTCTTAGCCAGCTCCACAGCCTCATCTGCAAAGGGCATATTCACCATCAGCGTGGTATTGCTTATAAAACCCCTTTCAAAGCTTTCGGCCACAGCCTCATTTACTTCCGCACTTATTCCAAAATCATCACCATTAATAATTGCTCTGATCATTTTTCAATCCTGGTTATCCTGAGCGCATCGCTGCGGGGAACTGAGGAGCGAAGCGACGAAGGATCTTCCCTGCTATTTTACCCATTAAGTACCATTTCTGCAAGTATAGTGGTATATTAATAGCTATGAGGAAACTATTTACCGAATGGGCGATGGAGATCGCCGAAGACAGCAAAGTCCGGAGCACCTGCCTGTCCCGTCAGGTGGGAGCCGTCATTATCAGGGATAAGCAGATAATCGCCACCGGCTACAACGGTGCTCCCGCAGGAGCTATCCACTGTACTGACATAGGCTATTGTATAAGGAAGAAACGCGGTATACCTTCAGGCCAGGGACTGGAGCTCTGCCGGGCCGGCCACGCCGAAGCAAACGCCATTGACCAGTGCGCCAGACGCGGCACCAGCTGTGAGGGAGCCACTCTCTATGTCACCACACAGCCCTGCGTTTTCTGCTGCATCCACATCATCCAGTCCGGGATAAAAAAAGTGATATTCAAGGGCGAATACCCGACCGGGCTGGGTCTGCAGCTCCTGAAGGAATCGGGTATCGAATTTGCGAAATATGAGGAAGCGCTGGAAGAGGAACGCCGCGCTTCCGAAGAAAAGCATCAGCAGGAAATGGAGAGAGTCCGGGAATTTCTTGATAATCCCCCGGAGTACTGAGCGGCTTTCTGTGCGGGGCACTGACGCGCTTAGCGCGTCAATACGTGCCCGAAAAACGTCCACTGGACGTTTTTCCATCCTGAGCGAAGCCTCTTTGTCATCCTGAGCGCAGCGAAGGATCTCCTCTGGATGTCATTTTTACGACATTCTCACGCACTTGGCTTCAGGCTCTTTCAGTTCACAAAAAATTCACAAAATTTGTTAGCACTCACGCTTGACGAGTGCTAACAAAGGTGGTATAACATAATCGTAAACAAAAAGAGCTCCCGGAAAAATAGGGAGCTGCACCAGACTCAAAAGTTTATGAGCCGTTAGAAAAGGAGGCTTTATTATGTTATTACCCAGCATTTTCAATGACAACTTTGCAGACGACGTATTTAATGATTTCTTTGATTTTCCGGTTACCTACAAGCAGGTATGGAACCCCGGCTTCACATCAAATGCAAACCTTATGCAGACCGATGTAAAGGAGACCGACAAAGGCTTCGAGCTTGACATTTCACTCCCCGGCTTCAAGAAGGAGGACATTAAGGCAGAGCTAAAGGACGGCTACCTTACGATCAATGCCGAGCACGCAGAAAAGAAGGAAGAAAAAGAGGATGGCAAGTACATCCGTAAGGAGCGCTACACCGGCCATTGCAGCAGGAGCTTCTTCGTAGGTGAAAATATCACCGAAAATGACATCCATGCTAAATTCGAGAACGGTGTCCTGACTCTCGGCATTCCTAAGAAGGAGCCTGAGAAGAAGGTTGAGGAAAAGAAGCTCATCGCGATCGAAGGATAATGCATCCGGCATAATTAATCGCATTGAAAAGGCGGCCACTGAGATTCAGTGACCGCTTTTACTATTCCGTGTCATCCTGAGCGAAGCGAAGGATCTTTAATGAAAGATCCTTCGTCGCTTCGCTCCTCAGGATGACAAGGAAGCTTCGCTACTCAGGATGACATCGAAGTGCCCCGTAGAATGCGCTCCTCAGAATGACATCGACGTACCCCGTAGATTGCGCTCCTCAGGATGACACTGTAATATCTCCCAGCACCTCTCCGATGCTGTCGGCGATACAGAGATCCGCCTCCCTGTCTCTGGAAGTTGCTCCCTTATTAATGAGAACCAGGGCATTCCCCTTAAAGTAATCCACCAGACCCGCCGCGGGATAGACCACGAGGCTGGTTCCGCCGATTATCAGCACATCCGCATGCGATATGGCATCAATGGCTCCGCTTATGGTGTCCTGATCAAGCCCCTCCTCATACAGCACCACATCAGGCTTTATGATACCTCCGCACTTGTCGCACTTCGGCACCGGATCCTTACTATCCTTCATATAATCGAGATCAAAGGACTTGTGGCAGGACATGCAGTAATTTCTGAGAATACTGCCGTGCAGCTCATAAACGGTTTTGCTTCCCGCTGCCTGGTGGAGTCCGTCTATATTCTGTGTGACAACTGCTGTAAGCTTTCCCTTTTTCTCAAGCTCTGCAAGCTTCAGATGGGCTTTATTCGGCTTTGGCTCCTTGTCAGACCCGATCATCAGGATCTTGTCCCTGTAAAACTTATAGAATTCCTCCGGCTTCCTCATAAAAAAGGTGTGACTTAGGATTGTCTCCGGAGGATAATCATACTTCTGATTGTAAAGCCCATCCACCGAACGGAAGTCCGGGATCCCGCTCTCCGTGGACACTCCGGCACCGCCAAAGAATACGATCCGTTTCGCCCCGTCGATAATCTCCTGCAGTTTTTCCTTTTCGTTGCCCATACATACCTCCCTTATATAAACCCTATCTGCATAGAACCTCTTAAGACCTTTTCCCCGTCATTCTTCTTTATCATTACCTTTACCCTGATGACCCGGTAAGCGTCATTCTTTTCCGCAACCTCGCCACTGATAATGAGCCTGTCCCCGGGATATACAGGTTTCATAAACTTAAGCTCCGTATTCTGAATGATACTCTTTTCCCCCGGAAGATACATCCCCGCAAGAGTGGAAAGAAAGGAAGCCGTCAGCATCCCGAAAGCAGCATGTCCCTTGAAGCCGCGGGCCCTGGCAAATTCATCGTCCCTGTGAAAGGGATTATTATCACCGGTGAT
>CADCQV010000148.1 GCA_902803625.1 uncultured Lachnospiraceae bacterium | reverse complement strand
TTCCTACTACTATATTCTCAATATCTTCATCAAAAACCTTGTAGCCTTCCACCTTGGTACCCGAAAGAGTCATTGCATCGGCAAACTCTCCGTAAGATACATCAAGGTCAGGAACATAAGCTTTTATCCAATTAAGTGATGTATTCATTTTCTCTCCTTAAAACTGTCCCAAAAATCTCACGTCATTTTCATACATAAGGCGCATATCATCTATCTCATACTTGAGAAGTGCGATTCGTTCAAGCCCCACTCCAAAGGCGAATCCCTTATATTTAAGGGGATCTATCTTACTCATTTCAAGCACATGGGGGTGAACCATACCGCAGCCCAGTATCTCGATCCAGCCCTCACCCTTACAGAAGCGGCAGCCTTTTCCTCCGCACTTAAAGCAGGAAACATCCATTTCCGCAGAGGGCTCCGTAAAGGGGAAATGGTGTGGTCTGAATTTAACCCTTGTGTCGGCCCCGAAAAGCTCCTTTGCGAACTGGGTAAGAGTACCCTTCAGATCCGAAAAGGTTACCTGCTCATCGATAAGAAGCCCCTCCACCTGATGGAAAACAGGTGAGTGGGTTGCATCCACCTCGTCCGAACGGTAAACCCTTCCCGGACTTATCATCCTTATGGGGAGACGCCCCTTTTCCATTTCATGAACCTGTGCACCGCTGGTCTGGGTCCTTAAAAGCATCTCTCCGTTAATATAGAAGGTATCCTGCTCATCCTTTGCCGGGTGATCCGCAGGGATATTCAAAGCTTCGAAATTGTAATAGTCCTTTTCAACCTCCGGGCCTTCCACGACCTCGTATCCAAGGCCTATAAAGATCCTCTCCATCTCTTCAAGGGCGATCTGATTAGGATGCCTGTGCCCCATCGGACGCCTTTTCGCGGGAAGGGTCACATCTATGGTCTCTTTAGCCATGGCGGCTTCCATAGCAGCGCTTTCCAGCCTTTTCTTTGTCTCTTCGAGGGACCTCTCTATCTCCTCCCGAAGTTCATTTACCATCTGTCCGACCTTCGGCCTGTCCTCGGCAGCCACATCCTTCATTCCCTTAAGAACGGCTGTAAGCTCTCCCTTTTTCCCGAGGAAATCCACCCTTGCTGCATTGAGCTTTTCAAGGTCAAGGCTTCCCTCTATCCTTTTTCTGGCCGCAGCCCTTATTTCATCAAGCTTCTCTTTTATCATCATAAAATCTCTCCTGAAAAAAATGATGTTGGGGTAAAACCCGTAGGCTTCATCACTGAAACTTAAACAGTATATACTGTATTTAAGCATAATTCAAGGCACATCCTGCCATATGTTATCCCTTATTCTTTACAACAATACAGAAAAAACGTATAAGCACATTCCGGTGAAAAAGGCCAGAAATGACGTAAGATACATAAGCGTATTGATCCTTATTATATCCCCCGGAACGCTTTCACGCTCAAACTCCGCGCCGATAAAGGGTTTATCGGATAATACCCCCTTATAATATGCGGGACCTGCGAGCTTAAGCTCCAATGCCCCGGAGGCTGCGGCTTCGGTCTGTCCCGCATTCGGGCTCTTTAATATATTCCTGTCCCTGAGCCATACCTTAAATGCATTTCTTCCGCTGAAATCCTTATGAATAAAAGCCGCTGCTATCATAAAAAGAGCCGCAAGCCTTGACGGTATAAAGTTCAGGATATCATCAAGTCTCGCCGCTGCTTTTCCGAAATACTCATATCTTTCATTCCTGTATCCAAGCATTGAATCCATTGTATTTGCAGCTTTGTAAAATAATCCGCCAACAGGACCGAAAAGAAAGAGATAAAATAAGGGCGCGATAATTCCGTCAGAGCTGCTCTCCGCAACGCTCTCAACCGCAGCCCTTATTATGTCTGCCCTGTTGAGTCTTTCGGTATCACGCCCGACTATCATTGAAAGTGCTTCCCTTGCGTCGGAAAGCTCATCCGCCCCGTCCCCTTTAGATCCGTTCGTATCCCGGAGTACAGGATAAAGCGCGCTGTATACTCTCATGGCGGCTTCCTTCAGGGATTTTACGGCTAGACACTGCCAGCATATCAGGGCTCCGGTAATGAAAAACAATATTCTTGAGAGCTTTAGGGAAAGAAACAGTAAAAGGTAAGCTCCTGCCGATACCGATAATAATACGAGGATTACGAGGATCAGACCTCTGAAGAAGAGCCGGGCAGATCCCCGGCCCCGGTAAAGCTTCTTTTCCAGAAATGAGATCTCTCCCCCGATTAGCCTTACAACATGAAAAATGCCGTCGGGATCTCCCAGTATCAGATCAAGAAGGAAGCCGGCGGCCAGCATATATCCACAATCCTTAAAATAAAGCATCTATTTTATCTTCATCCCTATCCCGCAGAAAACGCGGTAGATCTCATCTGCTTTTTCTGCAAGTAATGTAAGGCTCCTGTTATATTCTTCCCTATAATGTATTTGAGACAGCTCATCCGGCACTATCCCGGAAGAATTCTCATCGGCGATCACAACCGCAGCTAAAAGAGTTTCGTCATCTCTGCTTTTTTCTATATAGCTCTGTATGCCGCCGTCTGCCTTAAGAACATTATTAAATTCCGTCACGCTCTTATCTGGAAAATGCTCTGCAGCAAAATCATGTTTTCCCTGATATTTTCCGCCGATTATCAATATCATGATACAAACGCCCAAAGTCACATTTTGATTAAGAAAGATCCTTCGTCGCTCCGCTCCTCAGGATGACGCAGCCGCCCCCTTCCAGACAATTTCGCAGCCTGCGGCCACTTCAATGACCCTGTCAGCCAGGGCAGCGATACCCCTGTGAAGTGAAGAAAGTCCTTTCAAATACATAGAAGCTTCATCCTTATAATCAATCCCGTCCCTGAAAACATCGTCACTGACTATTACCAGGTTTCCGAAACAGCCAGCGATCTTCTCAATGTCATTTAATACCCTTAAAGGCGCTTCGGGATCAAATGAAAAAGAACCCTCTGCAGCATCAGCAGTATCTGGACATCCGAACATCTCGTTTGCAAGAAGGTCACTCAAGGCTTCCAGGAGCACCGTACATTCTTTTCCCGGCGGAAAATCTCCCCTTTCCTCCATTAAGCCCGGCAGTTCCCCTATACCGGAGGACCTCTCCAGTGTGATAAAGCCCTTTCCCTTCCTTCGTTCCCTGTGACGCCTTATCCTTGAATCCGCCTCCTCCCCGGAATTAACCATGGTGGCGAGATAAATAAGTCCATTTTTCCCCGGGATCATTCCGGAAGACTGCGGACAAAGGCTCCGGTAAAGTCCGACGGCTCTGTTTTCGGCAATCACAGATTTCCCGCTGCCGCTTCCACCGATGATAAGCTCAAGCATCAGCTGTCCACCAATTCCCTATGCTCCTGGCGTCTTTCCTGCTGTACATCCCGATGAAGCTCATATCTCATTCATCTCCTCCGGCTGTACATCTTGAGGAAGCGCATATCTCTTCCATTTCCTCAGGTGAACAGCGCAGGAATTCATCCGGCCGTATGGTCCTGTCATCCACATAAAAGCCCTTGTGTCCCGGCCATACCTTTCCGAAAACTATCTCATCATAGGGAATATCCCATTTTTTCAGCCAGGAGCGAAGTACCGGCTCCGTATTCTTATGAATAAGTGTCAGATCCCCTTTGAAGCTGTTCATATTTCTGGAAGTATAGAGAATTATACGGGCACCCTTTTCCTTATAAAAACGTATCTTTTGAACGATATCGGGAAAGGGTACGAGATCCTCGTACCTTTCCTCTTTTTTCTTTATCGGACAGATGGTTCCATCCACATCAAAAACAAACGAGTATTCTTCGAACATTACCTCTGACCCTGCTTC